>CAUZVJ010000046.1:0-12044 GCA_963583225.1 Verrucomicrobiia bacterium | reverse complement strand
AAGGCCAGTCGCGTCAGTGACCGCTGTCAACTTTACGACGGGCGCACGCTGCCGTACGGCGAAGCGAGCTTCGACAGCGTCGGCGCGCTGAACGTGCTCGAGCACGTCGAGGAACCGGAGGCGTTTATCGCCGAGTTGGTGCGCGTCACGAAACCGGGCGGCAAGGTCGTCGTTTCGAGTCCGAATTTTTTTCGTGCGCTTGGCCTGCTCGACTACCATCCCCGCATGCGCGGCGTCTGCAACAAGTGGCGCAACTGGCTGCGGCTCCGGGCCAAGCGGAAGCAAATGGTGAGTGATCCCGACTCGGTGCGTTTCGATCGCATGGAGCCTATCCGCCGCGAGCCGTTCCAGCCGGACGACGACGCCATCGTCGCCACAAACGGTGCCGAGATAAAATTCTTCCTCGAGCAAAACGGCTGCGACGTGCTACGCGTCCAATGCACCGACCGCTATGTGGCCAAGCCGATCGACTTCGCGCTCAACCTAGGCCCGTGGCGCTACCTCATGTTCAACGCCTTCGTCACCGCAAGGCGGAAATAGAAAATCGCGAATGCACGCGAAGCGGCGGCGTTCTGCCTTCGTCTTGTTTGGGACGCAGATGAACTGGCAGCTTACGGCTTGAAGTCGGTGAGGATCTCGGTGTGTTCGCGGCTTTGCAGGACGCGGGCCAATGGGGTGTTGCCGCCCTTGGCCAAAGAGGCGCGCAATGCCTCCGCTTTGCCTTCGCCGGAGGCGAGCACCCAAACTTCGCGCGCGGCGGCCAAGGCGGGGTAGCCCAGCGTGATGCGGCGCGGCGGCGGCTTGGGGCCGGTCACCGCGCGATACACCGCCCGCGACTCGATGGCCTCCGTGTCGCCGGGGAAGAGCGACGCGACGTGGGCATCCTCGCCCATGCCGAGGAACACGAGATCGATCACCGGCTGGCCGGCGGCGTTGCTTTCGGCGTGTTGCAAAAGTTCCTCGGTGGCGAGTTGAACCGCCTCGGGTTCACTGCGCTCCGTTTGCACGCGGTGCACTTGGACAGGCGGAATTTGCAGCGGCTGGAACAGGCCATCGTCGGCGAGCTTGAAGTTGCTATCGTCGTCGGTCGACGGCACGACGCGTTCGTCGCCCCAGAAAAAATGGACGTTCTTAAACGCGCTTGGCTGCGACAATTCCACCGCCGACTCATAAAGCAATTTCGGGATGCGCCCGCCGGAGAGAGCAACGATGAACGGCTTATTCGCATCTCGCTTGGCCAAGCGCTCAAGCCACTGTGCGGCAGCGTGTTCGGCGAGCGCGGCTTTGTCGGCGAAAGCCGTGTAGCCGCTCATTGCTTGAATGGTTTCGGGTTGTGCCATTTGTGGCCGTCTGACTCAAGCAGGTCGTCCGCTGCCACCGGCCCCCATGTTCCGGCGGCGTAGAATTCGCGGTTCAACAGCGGGGTTCCGCCCCACCCTGCGCGGATGGCGTCGATGATTTGCCAAGCGGTCTCCACCTCGTCGCGCCGGATGAACAGCGTGGCGTCGCCGGCCATTGCCTCGAGCAACAGCCGCTCGTATGCCTCTGGCGTGTAGGCGCCGAACTCGGCATCGTAGGCGAAGTGCATTCGCACCGGCCTCGTCTTGATGCTGTTGCCGGGCACCTTGCCGTTGAAGCGCAGGAAAATGCCCTCGTCCGGCTGGAGGCGCAGCGTCAGCGCGTTGGCGTGCAAATCGAGATGGCCCTGCGCGGCGAAAAGCACGTTGGGCGTGGGCCGGAACTGCACGCGCACCTCGCTTGCCCGCAGCGGCAGGTTCTTGCCGGTGCGCAAGTAGAACGGCACGCCGCTCCAGCGCCAGTTGTCGATGAACAGCTTGAGGGCGGCGAAGGTCTCGACGTTGGACTCGGGGTTCACTCGCTCCTCCTGCCGGTAGCCTTCGCGGCTGTCATCGTTTACCGTGCCGGCGAAGTATTGGCCACGCACGACGTTCGTGGCGACCGCCTCCGGTGTCATCGGGCGGATGGACTTGAGCAGCTTCACCTTCTCGTTGCGGATGTCCTCGGCGGCCAGCGACGGCGGCGGCTCCATCGCCACGAGCGAGAGAATCTGCAGCAGGTGGTTCTGCATCATGTCGCGCAGCGTGCCGGCCTCCTCAAAGTAACCGCCGCGACCGCCCACGCCGATGTCCTCGCTGACGGTGATTTGCACGTGCTCGATGGCTTCGCGGTTCCACAACTGCTCGAAGATGGCGTTGGAGAAGCGAAACATCATGATGTTCTGCACCATCTCCTTGCCAAGATAATGGTCAATGCGAAAAATCTGCCGCTCGCGCACATGGCGCAGCAAGTGGTTGTTCAGCATGTGCGCCGACTGGAGGTCGTGCCCGAACGGCTTCTCCACCACGACGCGCTGCCAATGCTCGTCGTCTTCCTCCATGCGATGCAGCAACTCGGCGGCCCGCAATTGGTCTACCACCTCGCCGAAAAGGCTCGGCGAAATCGCGAGGTAAAAAACGAGGTTGTTGACGAGGCGCGGTTCGCCAAAATCAACCAAGCGCTTGGCCAAGCCGGCGTAGGCATCGGCATCGGTGAGGTCGCCCCGATGATAGGAGAGATTGGCGGCGAAAGACTCCCACTTGGCATCATCCACCTGCCGCGTGCGGGAATAAGTCTCGACTCCGGCGCGCATCTCGTCACGCCAGCTTGCGTCGGTTTTTTCGCGGCGCGCAAAGCCGACCACACGAAACGACTCCGGCATCTGCCCCTCGAGGTAAAGGTGGTACAACGCGGGGATGAGCTTGCGTGCCGTCAGGTCGCCGCTCGCGCCGAAGATGACAATCGTGCAAGGCTCGTCCGCCTTGCGGCCGTCCTCCAAGCCGGGCAGGGAAAATGTTTTGGGAGAATCCACCATTGAAAAAGTCGTGAACCGTGCGGCGGGAAAATGGTGGCTGGACCCGGAATCGAACCGGGGACACACGGATTTTCAATCCGTTGCTCTACCAACTGAGCTATCCAGCCATTCCCCCCGAAAAAAGGGAGGCGCATCGTACGCATCGCCCCACCCCGTCTCAAGCACTTTCGGGATGAACACGCGGCTTGGCCAGACGGTTGGCCAAGCGGGTTTAATCTTCTTTGAAATCGTTGTGGAATTCGCGGCCCTCGCGGGTCTCGGCGACGTAGCCGGTGCGGATGACGAAGTCACCGAATCGCTCGCCGTTGTTGCGCTCTTTCGCATAGCGCTCGAGGATCGGGCGCAGGATGCCGACGATTTCCTCCTGCTTGGCCGACACTTTGTACAGCTTGTTTAAGCGATCACCGGTGAAGCCGCCGCCGAGGTAGATGTTGTATTTGCCGGGCGACCGGCCGACGAAGGCGATCTCAGCGATGTACGGCCGGGCGCAGCCGTTCGGGCAGCCGGTCATGCGGATCGTGATCGCGTCGTCCTTCAGGCCAAGCTCCGCGAGCACGGCGTCCATCTCGGTCAGCAAATCCGGCAGATAACGCTGGGCCTCGGCCAAAGCCAAGCCGCACGTCGGCAGCGCGACGCACGCCATTGAGTTGAGCCGCAAGCCGGATTGGGCGTGGCTATTGGCCAATTTGTACTCGGCAAGCAGCGCCTCGATCCCGGCGTGCTTGGCCGGGGAGACGTTGGCGATGATCAGGTTTTGATTCGCGGTCAGGCGAAAATCGCCGTCGTGCACCTTGGCGATCTCGCGCAGGCCGGTTCGCATCGGAGATTCGTCGGTGTCGGCGACGACGCCGTTTTGGATGAACAACGTCAGGTGGCTGTTGCCGTTCTCATCGTCGATCCAGCCGTAGCGATCGCCGTTGTGGTCGAAGTGAAACGGCCGCGCTTGGCCAAGCTCGTAGCCAAGCCTCTTCTCGACCTCGCCGCAGAACCAAGCCAAGCCGCGATCCTCGATCGTGTACTTGAGGCGGGCGTGCCTGCGGTCAACGCGGTCGCCGTAGTCGCGCTGGGTGGTGACGATTTTCTCGGCGACATCGGTCACCTGCTCCGGCGTACAAAAGCCCAGCACGTCCGCGAGGCGCGGGAAGGTTGTCTCCTTGCCGTGGCTCATCCCCATGCCGCCGCCGACCGTTATTGTGTAGCCGACAATTTTGTCGTCCTCGATGATGGCGATGAACCCGAGATCGTGCGCGAACACGTCGACGTCGTTGCTAGGCGGGACGGCGATGACAATCTTGAATTTCCGCGGCAGGTAGGTCTTGCCGTAGATCGGCTCGGCTTCCGGCTCGGGATTTGGCGTGACGTTTTCCTTCTCGCCGTTTTCGTCGGTCAGCCAAATCTCGTGGTACGCGCGCGTCTCCGGCGTGAGGTGAGCGCTGATCGCGTTGGCCAACTCGAGCACCCCGGCGTGCACCTTCGACTGGTTCGGGTTCGGGTTGCACATCACGTTGCGGTTCACATCGCCGCACGCCGCGATCGTGTCCAGCAACGAGTCGTTGATTTCCCGGATGGTTGTCTTGAGATTTTTTTTGATGATGCCGTGCAACTGGAACGCCTGCCGCGTGGTGAGCTTGAGCGCGCCGTTGGCGTAGTCGGTGCAGAAGCGATCCATCGCCAGCCACTGTTGCGGCGTGCAAACCCCGCCGGGCACGCGAACACGCGTCATGAATGCATAAGCCCGCTCCTGCTTGGCTGCGCGCCGCTCCCCCCGCAGATCGCGGTCGTCCTGCTGGTAGATGCCGTGGAACTTAGTCAACTGCGTGTCGTCCGCTGCCAGCGCGCCGGTGGAGTCGTCGAGCAGACCGTCGGCGATGGTGCCCCGGAGGAAATTGCTGTCGGCCTTGATGGTTTCGTTCTTGGCCAGCTTCGGCTCGTCGCCGGGTTTGTTTGGGTCGGTCATTCGTGTGGCACGCCGCTCGGTGGGCGAACGGCCAAGCTAGCACGAAAGTAGCTCCGGACTCAATCTGCGCTTGGCCAAGCGGAGGGAGAAATTGGTGGAAAAACGCCTTGAACTTTTGGAAAACCGAACATATCATCATATCTTGATTTGTTGATATCAAATCGGTCGCTCGAGGCCTAATTCACATATTATGGGCAAAAACTACATATTCTCCTCCGAGTCGGTTGGCGAAGGCCATCCCGACAAAGTCTCCGACACGATCTCCGACGCCGTGCTCGACGCCTGCCTCGCTCAGGATCGCCGCAGCCGCGTCGCCTGCGAGACGTTCGTCAAAAGCAACGTCGTCTGTGTCGGCGGCGAAATCACGACCAAGGCCAAGTTCGACATTGACCAGGTTGTGCGCGATGCCATCCGCGGGATCGGCTACGTGAACAGCGACGATGTGTTTCACGCCGACACCGTGTTCATCAACAACTATCTGACCGCGCAGAGTGCGGACATTTCGCAGGGCGTCGATGCCAGGGCCGCCTCCGGCAAAGCCACCGCCGAGCAGGGCGCGGGTGATCAGGGGTTGATGTTTGGCTTCGCCTGCGACGAGACGCCGGAGTTGATGCCCGCACCGATCATGTACGCGCACCAACTTGGCCGGCAACTGACCAAGCTGCGCAAAGCCGGCAAGGCCAAGTGGCTCCGCCCCGATGCCAAGAGCCAAGTCTCCGTACAATACATCGACGACAAACCGATGAAGATCACCAACGTGGTCATCTCGACACAGCACGCCGCCGATGCCTCCAACAAAACCATCCGCGACTTCATCACCAAGCAAGTCATCCAAAAAGTTTTGCCGAAAAAGATGCTGTCCCGCGACACGCAGATTCTCATCAACCCGACCGGCCGCTTCGTGGTCGGCGGACCGCAGGGTGACAGCGGGTTGACCGGCCGCAAGATCATCGTCGACACCTACGGCGGCATGGGCCGACACGGCGGCGGCGCGTTCAGTGGCAAGGACCCGAGCAAGGTCGATCGCAGCGCCGCGTACATGGGCCGTTACGTCGCGAAAAACATCGTGGCCGCCGACTTGGCCAAGCGCTGCGAAATTCAGTTCGCCTACGCCATCGGCTATCCCGATCCCGTCTCCGTCTGTGTGGACACCTTCGGCACCGGCATTGTGGAAGACGAGAAAATCGCAGCGGCGGCGGAGAAAGTTTTTAGTTTCAAACCGGCCAACATCGTCAAGCAACTCAAACTGCTGCGCCCAATTTATTCCAAGACAACTAACTACGGTCACTTCGGTAAAACCGACGATTTGAACACAATCACTTGGGAGAAGACGGATAAAGTAACTGCGCTCAAACGGGCTATAAAATAAGGACTTTTTTTAATGACCACTACACTTACTGAACAAACTAATGACTACAACGTTCGCGACATCAGCTTGGCCGACTTTGGCCGCAAGGAAATCAACATCGCGGAGAAAGAAATGCCCGGCCTGATGGCCACAAGGAGAAAGTACGGCCCCGAACAACCGCTTGCCGGCGTGAAGATCATGGGCTCGCTGCACATGACCATCCAGACCGCTGTGCTCATCGAGACGCTCGTTGACTTGGGCGCCAATGTGCGCTGGTGCTCGTGCAACATTTTCTCCACACAGGATCACGCAGCGGCGGCGATTGCGGCATCGGGTGTGCCGGTGTTTGCGTGGAAAGGCGAGACGCTGGAGGAATATTGGGACTGCACCATCAAGGTGCTCATCTGGCCGGACGGCTCCGGGCCGGATCAAATTGTTGACGACGGCGGTGACGCGACGCTGCTCATTCACAAGGGCGTCGAGCTGGAGAATGGCAGCGACTGGGTCAACACCGAGTCCGGCAGCGAGGAGGAACAGGTCATCAAAAATCTTCTCAAGCGTGTCCAGTCAGAAGGCAAAGTTAATTGGACCAATGTCGCCGATGCCATGGTGGGTGTCTCCGAGGAGACCACCACCGGTGTGCATCGTCTTTTGCAGATGGAGGAACGCGGCGAGTTGCTTTTTCAGGCGATCAACGTGAACGACTCGGTGACCAAATCGAAGTTCGACAATGTTTACGGCTGCCGCCACTCGCTCGTCGATGGCATCAAGCGTGCGCTCGACGTACTCGTCTCCGGCAAGGTCGCGATGATCTGCGGCTACGGCGATGTGGGCAAAGGCTCGGCCGAATCGCTCGCGAACGAACGCGCCCGAGTGATGGTTTCAGAGGTCGACCCGATCTGTGCGCTGCAAGCCTGCATGTCGGGTTACAAAGTCACGACGGTGGAGGATATCCTGCCCGAGGCGGATATTTACGTCACCACCACCGGCAACAAAGACATCATCACCGCCGACCAAATGAGCCGGATGAAAGACCAGGCGATCGTCTGCAACATCGGCCACTTCGACAACGAAATCCAGGTTGCCCAACTCGAGGCGATGGACGGCGTCACCCGCGAAGTCATCAAGGACGACTCCATCCCCGGCGGTCCGGTCACGCGCTTCACCTTTCCGGATGGCCGCGAAATTTATCTGCTCGCCGAAGGGCGCCTGATCAACTTGGGCTGTGCCACCGGCCATCCGAGTTTCGTGATGTCCAACAGCTTCACCAACCAAACGATCGCGCAAATCGACATCCAAAAAAACCCGGATCGAAAGATCGGCGTCTATCGTTTGGACAAAAAACTGGACGAAGAAGTCGCGCGCCTGCATTTGGACAAACTCGGGGCCAAGCTCACCACCCTGTCGCAGGAACAGGCCGACTACATCGGTGTGCCGGTGGACGGCCCGTACAAGCCGGAGCATTACCGCTACTGAGCCAAGCTCAGCGCCGTTTAAACGCAGAGGGCGCGGAGATGCGGAGGGCCGCAGAGGTTTTTAGGGGAGGAGAATCCGCAGATTTCGCAGATTTTCGCAGATTCAAAAAAACGAAAAACTAATCTGCGAAATCTGCGGATCAAGAAAACTCCCACGCTTGGCCAAGCGCGGAAGATTTTTCACTTATTCTTCGACCTCCGCGTCTGGATCCCATGTGTAAAAAGTAAATCCCGATCCGGAGTTAAATCGACTGGTAAAAAAACTTACCTTCTCGATTTCATCGATGGAAACTTGCTGTGAACCATCACTTGAATTGTTGATACAAATAAATGAGTCCTCCTTTTTGATTGTATTTATCGCCTTTTTACCCGCTTCCTGGCATCGAACGCATCAACCAAGCGCGTCGTAAAAAACCCGACTGGCCTTAATTCCTCCACGTCTGCCTGATAAACCTGAAAATTACTCCCATGAATCTTCACCCTGTATCGCTTTGGAATTCTGAATAAATTCATTTGATTGGTGGGATAAGCATTACTTGTTCGTTTTGAGGATGCGTTGGGCGGCTTCGCGGACGGATTGGGCCAGCTCGGCCGGCTTGATGACTTGCGCGTTGCCGCACCAGGTCATCACCCAGCGCTGCACTTCATTCAGGCTCGTCAGGCGCATGGTCAACTCCACGCCGCCGTCTTTCAGGTTTCGCTGCCGCTGCGTCGGGTGCCAGCGTTTCTCGCGGATGTAATCAGCAACGAGTTCGTTGAAGCGAATCACGATCTCCTGTTCCTTGTCGCCGGTGAAGATGGCGAAGCTGCCGCGCAGGCGTTTCTCGAGCGAGAACTTTTTCGGCGGCTTGAATGTCTTGCCGGTCGGCTGCATGTCGCTGATGCGTGCCGGGGTGAAGGTGCGGATGTCGTTGCGCAAATGGCAGTGCGCGAACAGGAACCACTCACCGTTGACGTTGGCCAAGTGGTACGGATCGACGACGCGCGACTCGGCCTTGCGAGCGCCCGGCTTGCGGTAGTTGAACTGCAGCTGCCTGTTGCCGGCAGCGGCCTTGGCCAAGGCGTCGATGACATCCAGGTTCAACACTGGCTCGGCGCTGGTGCGGAACGAGATGCTTTGGTCGAACTCGTCGAGGTTGAACGAGAGGGTGTCGGTCAGCGAGTCGGTGATTTTGCGGAAGGCGCTCACGAGCGGTTTCTCGAAGTTGGTGCCGCGGTACTGCTGCATGGCCTTCTCGGCGACGAGCATGGCGAACAACTCGCCCTCGCTGATCTGGACAGTGGGGAACTGGGCAACCTCCCCGTCGTAGCAGTAGCCGTTGTACGCCGGCTCGAACACGACCGGCAGTTCCATGCGGTCGCGCATGAAGGCGATGTCGCGATAGATCGTCTTGGTGGTGACCTCGAGCTCGGTGGCAAGCTGCGTGGCGTTGGGATGGCTGCCCGCCTTGAGCAGGTTGTGAATCTTGAGCATCCGCTCGATCGGCGGGCGGGTGTTTCGCTCGGGAATCCGTTTTCGCTTGGCCGCCATGGACAAGCGCCAAGCTAGGCCAAGCACCCCACCTCAACCAGCAAAAGCCGGGGACAAAAAACGGACTTGATCGGGTCCGTTCGTGAAAAATGTCAGCGCTTGGCCTGGTGTTACTTGAGCGTGCTCAGGAATTCCTCGTTGGTTTTGAACTTGTCCAACGCCTGCTTGATCGTCTCCATGGCGTCGATTGGGTTCATGTCGGTCATGGTGCGGCGCAGCTTGTGGACCGCGTCGAGGTGCTCGGCTGGGAACAGCAACTCCTCCTTGCGCGTGCCGCTCTTGGGAATATCGATCGCGGGATAAATCCGGCGCTCGGCCAGCTTGCGGTCGAGCACCAGCTCCATGTTGCCGGTGCCCTTGAATTCCTGGAAGATCAGCTCATCCATCCGCGACCCGGTGTCGATCAGCGCCGTGGCGATGATCGTGAGCGAGCCGGCCTCCTCGGTCTTGCGGGCGGAGGCGAAAATCTTGCGCGGGATCTCCAGCGCGCGGGCGTCCACGCCACCGGTCATCGTGCGGCCGGAGCCGCCGTGCACGGAGTTGAAGGCGCGGGCCACACGGGTGATCGAGTCGAGCAGCACGAACACATCCTTGCCGGACTCGACGAGGCGGCGGCAGCGGTCGATTATCAGGCGCGACAGGCGCACATGCGTCTCGAGGTCCTGATCGTTGGACGAGGCGATCACCTCGGCGTCCACCGACCGGGAGAAGTCGGTCACCTCCTCCGGTCGTTCATCGATCAGCAACACGATCGCCTGCACGTCCGGATGGTTGGTGGTGACCGCGTTGGCGATCTGCTTGAGGATGGTCGTCTTGCCGGTGCGCGGCGAAGCGACGATGAGACCGCGGGTGCCCTTGCCGATCGGTGTCACTAGGTCGATGATGCGCGTCTCGACGATATCCGGCGTGGTCTCGAGGTTGAATTTCTCGATGGGATTGATGGTGGTGAGGTTTTCAAACCGCACGACATCACCATACTCCTCGAACGGTGTGCCGTTGACGCTGATCACCTCCTTGAGTTGCGGACTGGTGCCGCGATGCGGCGCCTGCAGCTTGCCCTCGATCAGCGCGCCCTCGCGAATGGCGGCGCGCTTGATGGTGTCGGGCGTCACGAAAATATCGGACGGCTTGGGCTGATAATTGTTCTCCGCCGAACGGAGAAACCCAAAGCCCTTGTCGGAAATTTCCAGATAACCGGAGCCTGTCTCGGGCACCTCGATTTGAGGCCGCTTGTGCTTTTGCCTCCGATGGGGCGAATTCCGGTTGGGATTATTCCGATTGGGATTATTCCTGTTCGACGACCCCTTGTTGGATCTGCTGTTGTCTTTGAAACTACTCACACCTTGAAAATCACGGAAAAACGTGAATTGAACTGTTCAGAATTAGAGAACTAAACCAACTGCCTAAAGAGGCGATTTATTGATTGGTTCCGGCGGAAGAAGCCCGCCGGGACTGTGCATACGCCCAACGGCGACCGGGTGCAAGCCCTATTTTTCACCTTTTTTTCCGCTTGGCCAAGCGCGGCGGCATCACGGCTACAATTCGGCGGCCAGAGTTTTGACCTGCTTCAAGTCCAGCTTGCCGGTGCCAAGGTACGGCAGCGCCTCGACTTTGAAAAACTGATCACCGCGCGGCTTCCAGAGATTCGGCAGATCACAGCCGGTCAGTTTCTCGACAATCGACTGCACCGCCGACTCGTCGAGATTCTGGTACAGCACGACCAAGCGCTCGCCTTTCCGCTCGTCCGGCACACCGGTCACGGCGAACGTCTGCTCGGTCAACCCGCCGAGCTCGTGCAATTGATCCTCCACTTTGATATGCGGCACCATCTCGCCGCCGATTTTACTGAAACGACTCAACCGGTCGGTGATCGCTAGGAAGCCGTCCTCGTCCAACGCCGCGATGTCGCCAGTCGTGTACCAGCCGTCGCGCAGCACCTCGGCGGTTTTCTCCGCTTGGCCAAGGTAGCCCTGCATGACGTTCGGCCCCTTGACGAGCAGCAGGCCCGGTTGGCCAAGCGCGCGCGCCTCGCCGGTGTCGGGGTCGACGATGCGTGCCACCATGCCCGGCAACGGATGCCCGATGCTGCCGCGCTTGCCGCCGACCTGCCGGAAGCCGGCCGAGCGGAAGTCGCGCGTGTTGATCGTCACCACCGGCGAGGTCTCGGTCGTGCCGTAGCCCTCCATCGGCCGCAGCCCGAAGCGATCCTCGAACGCCGTGGCCAGGCGCTCCGACAATTTCTCCGCGCCGGCCAGGACAAACTCGACGCTGCCAAACTGTTCCGGCGTGCAGGCGCGGATGTAAATCTGAAGGAATGTCGGTGTGGCCAGCAGAAACGTTACCCGGTGCTCGCCCACCAGCTCGCCGATGCCGCGGCCATCGACCGGGTTTGGGTGATACACCGCGCCCGAGCCGAGCAGCGGCGGCAGCCACAACGTGCCGGTGAAGCCGAACGAGTGGAAAAACGGCAGGATGCCGAGAATCCGGTCATTCCGATCCAGCGCAAACGCCTGGCCAATCTGCTGAATGTTCGAGACGACGTTGTAGTGCGAGAGCATCACGCCCTTGGGTGCGCCGGTGCTGCCGCTCGAGAAAATGACCGTGGCCAGGTCGTCCATCACTGCCTTGTGTTTGCTGCCGAGAAGCCTCTCCAGCAGCCCAACCGGCAACAGCGCAGCGGCCAGGGCGGCGGCGAGCTTGCGGCCAATGCCGATCGACTTGGCGACGTCCTCCAGCAAAATCGTCTCCACCGGCACGTCGAGTTTCAACTGCTCGAGGAACGCTCTCGACGTGACCACCGTGCGGATGTTGCACTGCTCGATGCACGAGCCCAGCGCCTCCGCGGAGAGCGTGTAGTTGAG
>CAUZVJ010000045.1:0-12195 GCA_963583225.1 Verrucomicrobiia bacterium | reverse complement strand
GGCAGGTCTGCACGTAGATCCGGTCGCCGTCGAAGAGCGGGGTGCAACGTGGGCCTGCGCCGAAGCGATCCTCGTAGGTTTCGCCGAACGCCTTTTCCCAAAGCAGCTTGCCGGTGCGTTTGTCCACGAGGCGCAGCGACTCGTTGCCGTCTTTTTGCTCGGCGATCGCGAGCAAATTGCCCTGCACTACCAGCGCGGAATGACCGGGGCCAACGTCGATGCGCCAGACAACATTGGGGGAATCGTCCAGCTTGGTCGGGAGCGGATCGCCCTTGGTCACATGGCCGTTTGAGGTCGGCCCGCGCCACTGTGGCCAGTCGCCGCCTTGGGCGTTCACGCCGCAAATGGCCAGCGCAAAAGCTGCGGCCAAGGATTGATTTTTCAAAATGGAAAAGCTCATAGCGTCAGCGAAACGTGGAAATTATGCGGAGGGACTGTCATCCGCAATGTTTTCCTTTTGGCTTGTCAATTGAATGGCGCAGGCGCAATTTCTGTCAGACCGGTTGGATGATGTTGCCAAGGAGATGCCACCCCCGGAGAGTGATTGGCCAAGCGCTACTGCTAGCGCTGACGCTTGGCTGGGCGCAAGTCGCCTTGGCCGAAAGGGCCGCTTTTCAGTCAGCCGCGTACCCCACTTTTGCAGAATGGAAAAGCGCGTGCGCCAAATTGCCGGCCAACCGCGTCCTGCTTGGCCAAGCGGCAACGACGAAACTTCAAACGGCGCTACCCGACTTTGGCGAAGTGGCCAAGGGGTTGATGGCGGCGTTCGAGTCGTACAAGACCGGCCCGATGAACACGGAGGCCAACTGGGTCGGCGGTAAACCCAAGGCGGACGAGTTTTTCAACACCAACCGCGCCTATTTTCTGAAGCCGCCGATTCCGTTTCAGCCGTTCGCGCAAAAACTGCAAGTGCCGCCCGGCAGCGAGGTGGTTTTTCACGGCGATTTTCACGGCGACATCCACTCGTTCATCGCCATGCTCGACTCGCTCAACCAAGCGGGCACGCTCGACGGTTTCCGCCTGGCCAAGCCGAACCGTTACATGGTTTTTCTCGGCGACTACACCGACCGCGGCAACTACGGCATCGAAGTGCTTTACACGCTGCTGCGGCTTAAGTTGGCCAATCCGGATCGGGTGTTCATGGCGCGCGGCAACCACGAGGACGTGCAGATGACCCCCACTTACGGGTTCATTGCCGAGTGCCAAAAAAAATACGGGAACCGATTCAACCCGGCGCTGATCGGGCGGCTGTACGATTTTTTCCCGGTGGTGATTTACGTTGGCAGCGGCGCGGATTTTCTGCAGTGCAACCACGGCGGCATGGAGCCGGGCTACCTGCCGGGTGCGCTTCTCGATGTCAAGCCGGCGGTCGCGTACCAACTGCTTGGCCAAGTGACCGGCGGGACGTTTTTGGCAAAGCACCCGCAGCTGCTCCAATCGGCGGACGCCACGCGACGCGTTTTTCTCAAGTCAACGATTCGCGACTACACGCCGCTCGCGCCGATGACGCCGCTGATCAACGGCTTCATGTGGAACGACTTCACCGTGTTCGCCAGCGAGCCGGGACTCGGCTACATGGACGGCCGCGGCTTCGTGTTTGGCAAGACCGGCACGCGAATCGTGCTCAACGCTTCCGCCGGTGCGGCGGCCAAGGTGCGCGGCGTCTTCCGGGCGCACCAACATTCCTTCGCAGTCAACCCGATGATGCGCCGTTTGGTCGCTGGCAACGGCCTGTTTCGCCACTGGCACGAGCACGACAGCTTGGCCAAGGCGGACGCCACGGCGGCGGTGCTTCGCAGTGAGTGCAAACTGGAACACAGCGACGGGCGGCCGCTGAAGGACGGTTCCGTGTGGACGTTCAACGTTGCGCCGGACAGCTATTATGGCAAAGGCAACAGTTACAAATTCGACACGTACGGCGTGCTGACCACCGGCGCGGCGTTCGCCGATTGGAAGCTGCGAGTCGTCAACCAAGTCATCCCCGTCCTCAAAACCCTCCCGGCAGGCCAATGAGCGAGTTGCGATATCAGTTTGAGGTTTTTGAGGGGCCGCTGGACCTGTTGCTGCATCTTGTTCGCAAGGAAGAGGTCGATATCTACGAGGTGGATATGGTCAAGCTGGCCGACCAGTTCTGCGAATACATCGAGCTGATGAAGCGGTTCGACCTCCACCTCGCCGGGGATTTCATCGTGATGGCCTCCACGCTGATGTACATCAAAAGCAAGGAGCTGCTCCCGGTAGATTTGCAGGTTCTTTCGGAGGAAGACGAGGAGGAAGACCCGCGCTGGGACCTGATCCGCCAGCTCGTCGAGTACCGGAAATTCAAGGATGCCGCCGCCGACTTCCGGCGGATGGCTTGGGAGCAAGAGCAAAGTTTCGAGCGGCAGGGAGCCGAGCCGAAAGTGCCGTCGTTGCCAGCACAAGCGGCGAAAGAGGCGTCCATTTTCGACCTCATCGGCGCGGTAAACCAAGTGCTCAAGCGGTTCGACGAAACCGAAAAACAACGCGTCGCCAAAACCGGGGAGATCGTTGCCGACCAATGGAGTGTTACGGAAAAAATCGAGCTCATTTTGGAAATTCTGGAGGAGCGAGAGTCTATTCGATTCATCGAGTTGTTCGAGTCGGCCGGAAGCCGGCTGGAAGTCATCACGACATTTCTTGCCGTGCTCGAGCTGGCCAAGCTCAAGCAGTTGATCGCCGTTCAGGGGGAACGCTTCGGGGAGATCGAGTTGGCCAAGAGTCCGCCGGAGGAAACGCCCAAAAGCGTCGAACTCGCAGAGCCGGAGTCGGTAGCGTTTACCGCCGGGCATTCGGAACTTGAAGATGAGTCAGTGGCTGGCAGTACCTTGGCAAAGACCGCCAGATTGGAGGTCGCCGTTGAGCCAACTGAGGCGTTGACGATGGAGGTTGGCGAGTTGGCGTACATGGCGAACGAGCCGTTGACGTTTGCCCCGCCGGAAGCGGAGGAGGCGGAACCGTACTATGACCCCAACCTCCGCGAGTTGCCGCTGGCCTCCGACGCTGGCCTGAGCCAACCCAAGCGCTTGGCCAAGCGCGACCGGCCCAAGCCGTGGACAGCAGAACTCAACCTCGACTTCCCCACGAAAGATCGCGTCATCGCCTCGGCGATCCTGTTGGTGGTGACAACGCTCGTCTGCTGGGTGGTGTTTTAGCGGCGGACCCGGCCGCCGAACCCGCCCCAGCGTGAGCGGCTGGACATCCGTGACAAGCGATCCTCCAAGTCGGGATCCTCCAGCGCGAGGAGTTGCCAGCGTTTTATGCGGTCGGCTTTCCTGAAATACTCTAGCGTGTTTTTCACCCGGTCCTCCACCTCCATCAGGTCGTATGGCCGCTTGGGATCGGCGACGATGTGGGGGTGAAGCCGCTCGTAATCCTGCCGGGCCTGTTCCTCCAGCAGGGCCGGGTTCCACACCGTGGCAAGCAGGTAACGCATCGATTCCTCGATCAACTGGCGGCCCTCCTCGCTGGAGCGGAATGCCTCGGTCACCACACTGCGGCCGCGGCTCGAGCCGTGGAGGCTGTTGGCGCTGTTGCGGAACAGCTGATCCGCGCCGTGCGGGATGAAGTAGAATTTACCGTCAGTCGGGTTGCGGTAAACGCGATAGTTGTTCGGGGAGACGTAGCCGTCCCAGTGGTCGGTCACGATTTCCATGGCCAGGAACCGGGCGAAGTGTCCCAGATCCAGCCACTCGCGCAGCGGTGTGAGGTCGCGGGCGTCCGCCGCTTCCTCGGCGGCGCGGGAGAACGCCAGCAGCAGTCCGCGCTTGGCATTGTCCGGGTCGCTGTCGAGGTCGAGGTTTTTCCAGTTCGTGATGTCGGTCGGCCCCTCGTAGAGATCGCCGCCGGTGTCTTCAAACCAGCGGGCGAGAAAATCGGTCGTGGCCGCCTCGACCTGCACGTACAGTCCAAACGGCTGGTCGTTGACGACGACGGTGGCGTGGCCGACCCGTGGCGCCGGCAGCCCGGCTTGGCGGAACAGCGCGTAGCCGAGTCGCTCGCGTATGAAGCTTGCGTCCTGTGCCGCGTTGTTCAACTGCATTTTCTTGAGGCCGAGGAACCGTTGTCCTTTTTTGAAGGCGTTGAACTTGACGGTGAAGCCGTTTTTGTTCTGCCCGTCGAACGGGCGGAAGCTGCCGATGAATCCCTTGAGGCGGATGCCCACATTCTTGAGTTGCACGTCGCCGCAAATGAAGGTGGCTTTGGTGTAGGCTTTCGGTTCCTTCTTGAGGCTCTCGATGCTTTCCGGCGAAAAAACCAACCGGTATTCCGGGACGCGCTGGCCGTTGAAGACCGGCGAGGCTTCGTCGTCGCCCCGGATCGGCTTGAGGAATCGGCCGGGCGGCTTGGCCGTTGGCACGGCTTGGAGCGGCCCACGCTTGGCCAAGCGGTTGAGTGCGTCATCGAGCAGCTTCCGGTCGGTCTCGGTGTCTTGGGCGCGCTTGGCCAAGTCGGCAAACTCCCGGGCCAAGCCAGCATCGTAGTTGCCAAGATCCCCGGCGATCTCAGCCAACTCCCCGGCGCTTGGCAGGCTGGCGGCCTCGCGTTCGCCGCGCTCCGACCGACTGGACAGAAACGAAAATGAACCGCCTCGGCCGCCGCCGCGCTCGCCGTCATCCTCCACGCGCAGGGCAGGGGGGCGGGCGTTCTCGGGCAGGCGGCGGGAGAACGAGCGGCGGAACCGCTCCTGTTCACTGCTCCGGGCCTGTGCGCGGCGTTGGCTCTCTGGGTAAACTTTTTTGATCAACACAGTCATCGCATCGCCGCTGTCGGGATGGGCTGTGCGAAGAAACTCGGCCGTGTCGGCCAGACGGTTGATGGTCACGCTCTTGGCCAAGCGCGCCTTTATGGCGTCGGTGCCGTTGGCTTCCTTGAGTTCCTGCGCGCTCAGGCTAAAGCCGGCCAAAATGTTTTTCTGAATTTCCGATGATTCACCGGTCAGCTCAACGGCAAGCGCAGCCTCGACCAAAGGGGCGGCTTCCCCGGTGCGTCCGATGGCCAGCAATGTCTCCACCCGCTTGAGGTCGATCAAGGCCTGTCGATTGCGAACAAGGTGCTTGCGGATTGTTCCATTGATAACTGCGGCGTTGGTGTCAGTGATATCGAGTTGATCGATGCCCCAGGATTTGAGGAGTTGATTGGCCTCGTTGGCCTGATCCCCGTCGGGCGAATGGGAGATGACGGCTTTGAGCATTCGCGCCGCCTCGTAGCCCAGCCCCACCTCCGCCATCCCACGGGAGAACGGAACCAACTGGCCCACGCGCTCGGAGAGCCGCCGGCCTCGGACGTAGTCCAGAGGGTCGATCGCGGAGGGTGCTCCCTCGGCCACGGCAGTTGCGGCGCAGGCGGTCAACAGTGCCGTGAGGATGTGATGAAAGTTGGGCAGGCAAGGACGTTTGTTTTTCATGAACAGGCGAGATACGAAATGGGTTTACCTGGAGTTTCAAGCTCTTTCCGCATTGCTTGGCTTGCCGGGGGCGGTTGTCATCATTAGTTTCTTGCCGGCAATAATGGAAAAAAACGGCGTGAAATTGATCGGTGCCTCTGGGTGTCTTTGGGTGGTTGCCTGGCTCTGGCTTGGCTCGGTATGCGGATCGGTTGCAAAGGATGAAAAGCCGTTCGGCTTGGCCAAGCTCGGGCAATGGGAAAACACTCGTCTCGTTGGCTCTCCCGAACCGCCGTTGCCGTACACGGTCGAGCAGGTGTACACGAACATGGCGTGGAAAGAGCCCATTTTCATCGAGCCTGAACCAGGCACGGATCAGCTGTTCGCGCTGTTGTACCATTCGGGCTTGGTCAGTTTCAGGGATGAGCCAAAGGTGGCCAAGCGTCTCAAGTTGCTGGAACTGCCCGGGCGTGTCGCCTACTCGTTTTGTTTCGACCCGGCCTATCGGTCGAACGGATATATCTACCTGTTCACCAATCTGGATCATCCGAGCGGTGAAAAGAGAAACCGCCTTTCCCGATTCGTTCTCAAGCGTGAAACGGGGGCGGTGATCGACCCGGCAAGTGAGCATGTCATCATCGAGTGGCACTCCGTTGGGCATCACGGCGGCGGGATGGGGTTCGGGCACGACGGGATGCTTTACGTCACCTCCGGCGACGGAAGCAGTGACTCGGATGACTGGGTGTCGGGCCAAACGCTGAACGACCTGCTCGGCGGCGTCCTGCGGATCGATGTGCGTGCGTCATCGCCGGAAAAGCCCTACGCCATCCCGCCGGATAACCCGTTCGTCGATGTGCCGGATGCGCGCCCGGAGTTGTTTGCCTATGGGCTGCGGAATCCGTGGCGGTTGACGGTGGACGCGCAGACCGGCCAGATTTGGGTCGGCAACAACGGACAGGATTTGTGGGAAACGGTGCACTTGATCGGCCCCGGGGAGAATTACGGTTGGAGTGTTTACGAGGGGAGCCACCCGTTTTACCTCAACCGCAAACTTGGCCCGCAACCGCTGACGCTGCCAACGGCGGAGCACTCGCACTCGGAGTCGCGCTCGCTCACCGGCGGCGTGGTCTATCACGGGGGCAAGTGGCCGGATCTGCGCGGGCATTACATTTATGGCGACCACAGCACCGGAAAAATCTGGGCCATCAAGCACGATGGAAAAGAGGTCGTCGCGCACCGCGAAATCGCCGACACGGTGCTAGGTGTCGCCGGGTTTGCCGAGACGCGTTCAGGGGAATTGCTGGTCATCGATCATGCCAGCGGCTTTTACCGGTTGGTGCCGCGACCGCGAGTCCGGCAGTCGAAACCGTTCGCAACCCGCCTAAGTAAGACCGGTCTTTTCGCCGACACGGCGGCACACAAGACCAGCTCCGGTGTGGCCGATTACTCGGTCGTGGTTTCTGCTTGGTACGACGGTGCCGAGGCCAAGCGCGCGATGGCTGTCCCCGGCGGCGGCGGGCAGGTCGGGTACAATCGCACGGGTGGATGGCAGTTCCCCGAGGGCACGGCTCTCGTGCAGACGCTGACGGTGCAGCGCGAGCATCACAGCGGCTTGGCCAAGCCGTTCCGCGTCGAGACGAGAATCCTGTTACTGCAGGATAAGGAATGGAACGGCTACACGTACCGGTGGAACGAAGCGCAAACCGACGCGGAACTGGTTCCGCGCAACGGGGCCAAGGCGACATTTCGCGTGGCGGACAGCAAGAGCCCGGGAGGGTTTCGGCGGCAGGACTGGGTGTTCCCAAGCCGTGCGGATTGCATGGCCTGTCACGGTCGAGCCGCCGGTTATATCCTTGGCATCACGGGAGCGAACCTGAATCGGGAGCATGCCTACGACACGGTTACTGACAACCAACTCCGGGCGCTGGGCCACGCCGGTTTCTTCCGCAACCCGCCGGATGTCCCGTCCCGGTTTCGTGGTACGCTCGTTGATCCGTATGACGCGGGCGCGAACACGGAAAACCGGGTGCGCTCCTATCTGCACATCAACTGCGCTCCCTGTCACGTCCAGGCGGGTGGTGGCAACTCGAAAATGAAACTAAGACAGGAAACGGCACGGGACGAGATGAACCTCATCAAGGCGCGCCCGCAGCACGACACGTTTGGCATCGCCAACGCCATGCTCGTGGCACCCGGTGCGCCGGGGCAGTCGGTGCTGCTGCAGCGGTTAAGCCGGAGGGGCAGGGGGCAGATGCCGCCTCTCGTGTCGAGTGCAGTTGATCACGCGGCGGTCGGGCTGTTCCGCGATTGGATCAGCGGCCTGAAGCCAAGCGCCGTGTTTGTGAAGAACTGGAAGATGGCCGACCTCGAGCCGGCGTTGAGCGAGCTGGGTGACGGGCTTTCCGTTGACGGTGGCGGGAGGGCGTTCGACAAGGCGGGCTGCGCGCAGTGTCACCGTTTCGAAGGGCAGGGAGGCAGTGTCGGGCCGGACTTGGCCGGCTTGGCCAAGCGCATGAACCGCCGGGAAGTGCTCGAGTCAATCCTCGAGCCGTCGAGGGTCATTACCGAGGCTTATTCGATGCAGCAATTCACCATGAGCGATGGTGCGGTGCACGTTGGCCAAGTGCAGGAGGAGACGGACACCTTGGTGAGGTTGCGAAGTTTGTCAGCGACGACGGCACCGGTCACCCTGGCCAAGGCGCTCATAGAGAGCCGCAAAAAACTGAACCTCTCCAACATGCCGCCCGGCATGGTGAACACGCTCACCAAGAAACAGATTCTGGATCTCTTGGCCTACCTGCTGAAGTGACTTTTTTGAGTTTCAAATCCCGAGTCCCCGCAATGCGAGGGCCAGAAACTCTTTTTCACTATAGTCACGTCCGGTCGTCTCGGCGAACTGCACGATGAGCAGTTCGAGCGAGGGGATGATGTAGAGTTTCTGTTTGCCCTTGCCCGCTGCCATGATGAGCCCCTCAGCGAAACGACGATTTGTCGAGGCGTTGCTCAGCCAAAAGGTGAGTCCGTATGTTGGTTTCACCTTGCTGCCGCGAAAACATTCCTTCAGCTTATCCTGCGGCAGAATCTGTTTCCCCTCCCACTTGCCCTGGTTGAGGATAAACAGACCGTACTTTGCCCACTCGCGCGCCGTCACAAACGCGCCCGACGGGATGCTCGGATTGCCGCCGCTTTGCCTCCAGAACGCGACGTTCAAGCCGATGGGTGCAAGGATGCGCCGCTTGAGGTAACTGGCCACGGTTTCGTCGCGGGGTTTCAGTTTGCGCCGCAGCAGTTCGCCAAAGCATTGAAACGGGATCGGGCCGTAATCAAACCCTTTGCCGGGCGCGGCATTGCTTGTGGCGATTTTCACGGCTTCAGCGTACGTCGGCGGCGCGCCGTTTGGGCCACCGTTGATGCCGCTGGACAACGAAATCAACTGCCGGATCGTGACCCATGACTTGTTCGGGTCATCCTTCCATTCAGTGATTGTGTCGGCCACTTTTTCGTCGAGCTTCAACAGGCCGTCCTGCTGCGCGGCGATCGCCAGCGGGCCCCAGAAGCTCTTCGTGCCGCTGGCCAAGCGGTGCGGCTTGTTGGCGGTGTGGCCGTTGAAATACTGCTCGTGAATCAGTTCGCCCCGAAGGTAAACCAGCAACGCGTGCCCGTTTCGCTCGCGCAGATAATCCGCGGCGTTGGCCAAGCGCGCATCCTGCTTTTTGGTGGTCGATGCCGGCGTGGCTGCGCTGGATGGTGACGCGACGAGTTGCTTTGCAAACCAGTCCGCCATCACGCCGACTTCCTCGTGAATCGTCGGCCAAGGGTGGCCGCCCCCCGGTTTGATGATCAACTCGACGGGGACGTTCTGTTTTTTCAATGCGGCGACCATTGTTTCCGATTGTTGCAGCGGTACGGCAGGATCGGCGTCCCCGTGGATCAGCAGAAAAGGAGGGGCGTTCGGCGTGATCAAACGCGCTGGAGAGATGGCGGCCAAGCCGGCGTTGATTTCCTCTTCGCTCTTGCCGTCGATGCCATCCGGAAAGGCGAGTCGGCGGATTAATGGTGAATGAGGATCGATTCTTTCTTCGCCATACTTGAGAAAATCTGTCGGCGGGAAGAAGACGGCCGTTGCCTTGACGCGTGTCGCGTCATCGGCCGTCACCGCAGCAAGGCATGCCAGATGCCCGCCCGCCGAAGCACCCATCAACCCCAATTCGTCGGGCGCGATTTCGTAGACCTCGGCGTGTTTCTTTATCCAGCGAATTGCCATGTTGAGGTTCGCCAGCATTTCCGGCGCGCTGAACTTGGTAATCGACCCGGGGCGCACGGCAAAGACTGTGAACCCTTTGCGGCACATTCGTTCGAAGACCTGCGAACGGATGTGATCATTAATCTTGCCCCGGTCGGAGTGCCAAGCACCGCTGGCCACGTCCACGATGGCATGTCCGTTTTTCTTTATGTCTTTTGGGACGAAGACATCCGTGACCAAGGCCAAGCCGTGGATTTCGCCGTAAACAATGTTTTTATGCTGCGTATACAATGCGTCAGCGGCGGTGGCCTTGGCAGCCGCCAGCAGGAACACGCAGAGCGTCATGAGGGAGACGATGGGTTGCATGATGGTTTGTTTGTTAATAAATCATGGAAGTAAAAGAGCGGACACCCACGATGCCTGTTACGATTTAATTTTCGGATCGGCGAGTTGGGGGAATTTTTCGCGGATGGGTTTGGGGATGGTGTTGGGCCAGCCTTGGTTGGCTTGGCTTGGGCCGGGGGTGGTGCGCCCCCGGCGAAAGGCCTTGGCCAAGGCGTTGGCCAGTTCCGTTACTTTATCGGGATATTTGAGGTGCAGATTTTCAGTTTCTCTGGGGTCGCTAGCCAAGTCGTAGAGTTGCAGCATCGGCAGTTTCTTCTTCGCGGCTTCGGCCTCGCGCGGGGGACTCCAACCGCCGGAGCCCCTGCAGAGCAGCAGTTTCCACTGGCCTTTGCGAACGGCAAAATGGCCGCTTCCCGAGTGATGAATCGCAAGCTCGTGCAGTGGTCTTTCAATTGTGTCGCCGCTCAACACTGGCAGCAGGTTCACGCTGTCCTCGGCGGCGGTGGCGGGGAGGTTCGTGCCGAGGATGTCGGCACAAGTGGCCATGATGTCTGTGAGCACGATGGTCTCGTGGCTGCGCGTGCCGGGTTTGATTTGGCCGGGCCAGCGCACGATGAACGGCACGCGATGGCCGCCCTCATAGGCGTCAGCCTTCCAGCCGCGCCAGTTGACGTTTAGATGGACTCCCGCCGCGTCGAGCTGCGGAAAATCCGCCTTGGGCGAGGTGCCGTTGTCGCAGGTGAAAATGACAACCGTGTTATCGGCTTGGCCGGTGTCGTCGAGTGCCTTCAGGATTTCACCGATGGCCCAGTCGGTTTCAACGAGAAAATCGGCGTAATCACTGATGCCGGTTTTGCCCTTGAAGCCTTTGCCGGGTGCGATTGGGGTGTGAGGCGAGGGCATCGGGAAGTAGAGGAAAAACGGCTGATCGTTTCCCTTGCGGCTGTGGATGTATTGGGCACAGCGCTTGGCGTACTCGGGCAGCACGGCGGAGAAATCCCAGTCCGGCACAGACGGCCCGGCGGAGACGCCAACCATTGTGCCTTGTCTCATCTGTGCGGTGGGGTTGCCGAGCAGACGCTCGTTTTCGCGCCATGCGTACGGCGGCCAGTTGGGCACGTCATCGCCGAAGTAATAGTCGAAGCCGTGGCTGTTCGGCCCGCCTTTGATCGGTTTTGTGAAATCGATTTGCGCCAACTTCTCCGTGACACCGCCGCTCTTCTTTGGCCAGCGCCAGCCGAGATGCCACTTGCCAATCATGCACGTGGCGTAGCCTTTTTCGCGGAACATCTCCGGCATCGTGAGGCGTGCGTCGGCGATGAGCGGCCGTTGCCACTTGCCGACGATGCCGCGCTTGAGTCGGCTGCGCCAATTGTACCGGCCAGTGAGCACGCTGTACCGCGTGGGTGAACAAACGCCGGACGTCGAGTGTGCGTCCATGAAGCTCATACCGCCGTTGGCCAAGCGGTCGATGGCCGGTGTCTTGAGTCCCATTATCGGGTTAAACGCCCCCACCGAGTCGATCCCCATGTCGTCGCCGAGAATGACAATGACGTTGGGTTTCTTAGCTGCTGCTACGATTGTCAAACCACCGAGAAGGGTCATCGCGATGGTAATTGTAGTGATGAGTTTCATGGTCGTTGGATATTGATAATCTTTTCCGGGAACGACGGCGAGTGGATTTCGTGAATTGTCCCATCCCGGCTTTCGACGACAAACACGCCGCCAATCCTCGCGTTGATTGTCTTCATCGCCCCCGGTTTCAGCACGGCAGGTCGGCGATTGCGCCGGCCCTGCGGGGTGATGGGGTAAACCAACAGGCTTGTGTCCGTCTTGTTGGCAAAAATTATCGGCGCGGGGAAGCGGCCTCGGTTGGGATTTGAGTGCACGGCGGGGACCATTTGCAGCGGGCGGCGTGGGTGCGTTTTCAAAAGCCTCGTGGTGAGCGACCTGAGTAATTCTTTCGGTGCGTTGTCGATAACGTTCACCGTCTCGGAATGGTTTTCGCGGTGGTCGTATAATTCACGCGCCGTCACTTTGCCGGTCCCGAACTCGCGCCACTCCACAAACCGGTGTGTGCGTGTGCGCATGGCGTAGCCCATGTATTCGGCGTCGTTGTGTTTGCGATAGTATTGGCTGTGCGCCACGCGATCCGGTTTTGCTGTGGGATTTCTCAGCAGCGGCAACAGGCTTTCGCCCTGCA
>CAUZVJ010000044.1:0-12333 GCA_963583225.1 Verrucomicrobiia bacterium | reverse complement strand
CTTGCGGGAGGAGTGGCGGAAGATCGACCGAAGGAGGCTTGGCAGCCGTTGACATTCGGCGGCGTAGCCCGGTTCGCCGTGGCCAGTAGCTGGCGGTTATTGGTGGTGGAACTGTTCTTCGCCCTGATGGTTGCGGCCACGGTGGTGTGGTTTGTCCAGCAGGCCTGGGTGCCGGTGATCGACAAAACCATCGGGCAAATGCCGCCGACCGGGGAGATTCGCGGCGGTCGGCTCGCTTGGCCAAGCGGAGCGGTGCTTCAGCAGGAGGGACCGTTCATGCGGATCGACGTGCGCCCGGGAGGGTTCACCAATGTCGTGGAATCAGCCGATCTCGTGCTCGCTTTTGGCTCAAGCGATTTGCGGGTCGGCAGCAGCCTTGGGCTTGGCCTGTTGACGCTGCCTTATCCCACGGGCTGGATTTTGTCGTTCAATAAAACCGAACTTGAGCCTTGGTGGGGGGCTCATTCCCACATGGTGTTGGCAGGGCTTGGTTTGCTGACCATATTGGCATTGCTTTGCGCCTGGTTCGCGCTGGGTTTGCTGTACATGTTTCCGGTCAAGGTTTTCTCCGTCAACCGGGTGGACTGGGCTGGAGCCAGGAAAATAGCCATTGCCGCACAAATGCCAGGAGCCTTGGTGATGAGTGTCGGCATCGTGATTTACGGCCTGAAGCAATTTGGAGAAAACGACTTGATGGCTCTGCTGGTCGTGTGGGGTGTACACTTGATGTTGCCGTGGGTGTATTTGATGTTTTCCCCGATCCTCGCCCCAAGACCGCCTAAGCCACAAAAGGCCAAGCCGAAGAAAACCAAGGCCAGGCGTGATCCGGGAGACAATCCCTTCGACGAGAGTTCAGGGAATTCAGGCAACCCCTTCGGCGGCGATTGAGCGGCCAAGTGCTTGGCAAAGTGCAGTCAGAAAACCATGCCCAAGGCGGGACGCTTGCCAACTTCAGCAGTCAACGATCGAGACATTATGTCACACGTGACACGAGTCCAAGGCTGTACCTCGACAGACGATTAAACACGTAAGCGACTTGTTTGCAGTTAGTTAAGTATTTCTATTGTCGGTTGGCATTCGAGTTGCTCAAGGGTGGCGGAATTTGTTATGGGAAAAGTTTTAGGAATAGATTTAGGAACGACGAACTGCTGTATGTCTGTCATGGACGGCGGGGAACCGCTCGTTCTCGAGAATTCCGAGGGCCGTCGGACGACGCCCTCGGTGGTGGCATTTGGCAAGGGTGGCGAGCGCTTGGTCGGCGATGCAGCCAAGCGCCAAGCGGTGACCAACCCGAAGAACACCGTTTTCTCCATCAAGCGTTTCATGGGCCGAAAGTTCGACGAGGTCGGCGAGGAAACCAAGCGCGTGCCGTACAAGGTCGTGAAAGCTTCCAACGGAGACGCCGCCGTCGAGGTGGAGGTCGCAGGGGAAACCAAGCAGTACAGTCCGCCGGAAATTTCCGCGATGATCCTGGGCAAACTCAAGGCAGACGCCGAGATGCGCCTGGGCGAAGCCATCACCGAGGCCGTCATCACGGTGCCGGCCTATTACAACGATACCCAGCGCCAGGCCACCAAGGACGCCGGCAAGATCGCCGGCCTTGAGGTGCTGCGAATCATCAACGAGCCCACCGCCGCCTCGCTGGCTTACGGGCTCGATAAGAAGGAGGATCAAAACATTGCCGTGTTCGATCTCGGCGGCGGGACGTTTGATATTTCAGTGCTGGAAATTGGCGACGGCGTGTTCGAGGTGAAAGCCACCAACGGCGACACCCAACTCGGCGGCGACGACTGGGACAATGCGATCATCGATTGGGTGCTCGACAGTTTCAAGGAGGAAAACGGGATGGATCTTCGGAACCAACCCGACGCCTTGCAGCGCATCAAGGAGGAAGCCGAGAAGGCCAAGATTTCGCTGTCCAGTTCCACGAGCTACGACTTGAACCTGCCGTTCATCACCGCAGATGCCAGCGGGCCGAAGCACATCAACTTGCAGATGACTCGCGCCAAGTTGGAGCAGTTATGCGAGCCGCTGTTTGATCGGATCAACGGGCCGGTGGAGGCCTGCTTGAAGGACGCCGAAGTCTCTGCTTCCGAGATTAAAGATCTTGTCCTCGTTGGCGGAATGACCCGCATGCCCAAGGTGGTCGAGACCGCCGAGGCCATCGTCGGAATGAAGTCGAACCAAGGCGTGAACCCTGACGAAGTGGTCGCCGTTGGCGCAGCGATTCAGGGCGGTGTCTTGAAGGGCGACGTCAAAGATGTGCTGCTGCTTGATGTCACGCCGCTCTCTCTGGGCATCGAGACGATGGGCTCGGTGATGACCAAGCTCATCGAGCGCAACACCACCATCCCGACCAAGAAATCTCAAATTTTCTCCACCGCCGCCGACAACCAGCCCGCCGTGGACATTCATGTGCTGCAGGGCGAGCGCGAGTTTTCCAATGACAATAAGAGCGTTGGCAAATTCCAGTTGACCGAGATTCCACCAGCACCGCGCGGCACCGCGCAGATCGAGGTGACGTTCGACATCGACGCCAACGGCATCCTCAACGTCAGCGCCAAGGATCTCGGCACTGGCAAGGAGCAGAAAATCACCATCACCGCCAGCAGCGGCCTCTCGAAGGAAGACATTGAGAAAATGAAACAGGACGCCGAGGCGCACGCTGACGAAGATAAAAAACGCCGCGAAGAGGTCGACTTCCGCAACGACGCCGACAATCTGGCCTACCAGACTGAAAAGCTGCTTAAGGAAAACGGCGACAAGATTTCCGGCGACAAAAAGAGCGCGCTCGAGTCAGCCAACGATGAGTTGAAGGACGCGCTGAAAGGCTCAGACGCCAACGCGATCAAGGCTGCCAGCGAGAAGCTGCAGCAAGTCGTGCAGGACGCCTCCGCCGATATTTACAAGGCCGCGCAGGAAGCCCAAGCGGCTGGCCAAGCGGAGCCAGGCGGCGACGCTGCCCCAGCCGATGATGACGAACCGGCCAAGAAAGACGAGGGGCCGATCATCGACGCCGAGGTCGTGGAGGAAAAGACGAACTAGGATTTTAGCCGCGCTTGGCCGGGACCGGGTGGTCCTGACTATCCGGCGCGACAAACTTTCCCGCCTCGTGCGGGAACACCAAAATAAGTTAGAAAAAAACAAACATGGCACTAAAACTAAAACCGCTCGGCGATCGCATCATTGTTGAGCCGATCGAGGACAAGGAGCAGCAATCGGAGGGTGGTATTATCATCCCGGATTCTGCCAAGGAAAAACCCACCGAAGCCAAGGTATTGGCATTGGGCACTGGCAAGACCGACGACAATGGCAACAAGATTGCCTTCGAGGTCAAGAAGGGCGACAAGGTGTTGATCAGCAAGTATGGCGGCACCGAAATCAAGGTCGATGGCAAGGAACTCAAGATTTTGAATTCCGACGACATCCTCGCAATCGTTGGATAATTTTTGAAAGGAATAATTAACTATGTCAGCAAAACAACTGAAGTTTGATGAGTCCGCGCGGCAAGCCTTGTTGAAGGGTGTTTCCATCCTGAGCAAGGCCGTGACCGCGACCCTCGGCCCCAAGGGCCGCAACGTCGTTCTCGACAAGAAGTTCGGCTCCCCCACAGTCACCAAGGACGGTGTCACCGTGGCCAAGGAGATCGACCTCGAGGATCCGTACGAAAACATGGGCGCCCAAATGGTGCGCGAAGTGGCGAGCAACACCAGCGACGCCGCCGGTGACGGCACCACCACGGCAACCGTCTTGGCCGAGGCCATCTTCCGCGACGGCCTCAAGCACGTCACCGCCGGTGCGAGCCCGATCGCCATCCAGAGAGGCATCCAAAAGGCGGTCGATGCCGCCGTCAAGGCGCTCGACAAGGCAGCCAAGAAGGTGAAGGACAAGGAGGAGATCAAGCAGGTCGCCACCGTGTCCGCCAACTGGGACGAGGAGATCGGCGAGATCATTGCCGACGCCATGGACAAGGTCGGCAAGGACGGCACCATCACCGTCGAGGAGGCCAAGTCCATCGAGACCACCATGGACGTCGTAGAGGGCATGCAGTTCGACAAGGGCTACCTTTCGCCGTACTTCGCCACTGACCCCGATTCCATGGAGTGTCGCCTCGAGGACGCCTACATTCTCATCTACGAGAAAAAAATCACCACCCTCAAGGACATGGTCCCGTTGCTCGAGAAGGTCGCCAAGACCGGCAAGCCGATGCTCATCATCGCCGAGGACGTCGAGGGCGAGGCCTTGGCCACGCTCGTCGTGAACCGCATTCGTGGCACGCTGAACATCGCCGCCGTCAAGGCGCCCGGCTTCGGCGACCGCCGCAAAGCCATGCTCGAGGACATCGCCATCCTGACCGGCGGCCGCTGCATCACCGAGGATCTCGGCATCAAGCTCGAGTCCGTCGGTTTGAGCGACCTTGGCCGCGCCAAGAGTATCGTCGTGGACAAGGAAAACACGACGATGGTCGAGGGCGGTGGCAAGTCCTCCGAGATTCAGGCTCGTGTGAACCAGATTCGCCGCCAGATCGAGGAGACCACTTCCGACTACGATCGCGAGAAACTGCAGGAGCGCTTGGCCAAGCTGGCCGGCGGTGTGGCCGTCATCAACGTCGGTGCGGCCACCGAGACCGAGATGAAGGAAAAGAAAGCCCGAGTCGAGGACGCCCTGCACGCCACCCGCGCCGCAGTGGAGGAGGGCATTGTTCCCGGCGGTGGTGTGGCCCTGCTGCGCACCCGCCCGGCCATCAGCAAGCTGCAACTCGAAGGCGACCAGCAGATCGGTGTCACCATCATCCGCAACGCCGTGGAATCCCCGCTCCGCGCTCTCGCCGCGAACGCCGGCCTCGAGGGTGCCGTGATTGTCCAGGGAGTTCTGGACAGGAAGGGCAACATCGGCTTCAACATCGCGACCGAGAAGTACGAGGACATGGTGAAGGCCGGTGTGGTGGACCCGAAAAAGGTGACCCGTATCGCGCTGCAAAACGCCGGCTCCATCGCCGGATTGCTGCTCACCACCGAGTGCCTGATCACCGAGATCCCCGAGAAAGATCCGCCCATGCCGGCGGGCGGTGGTCACGACCACGGCATGATGTAATTCAAGCTGTTCCAAAAACAGCAAACCAAGGGCGAGGCAGAAAATGCCTCGCCCTTTTTTGCAGGTAGGGATGGCTGTCCCAGCCGTCCGAGACAAACCCGAACCGGACGGCTGGGGACAGCCATCCCCACCTCCCGCCGCTTGGCCAAGGGCAACTCCGGCTTGGCAGGCGGGTTGGCCTCTGTTTAACTCAACGCCCGTTGATGTATCTCCGTTCGGCTTGTTTTTTTCTCTCGCTGCTCGTCGCTTGGCCAAGCGCCGTCCGGGCGGCCGAACCGGCGTCGCCGGGCGAGTCGGTGTGGGAGATCGAGTCACTCGAGCCGGGCGAGTTCGACTACGACCTCGACAAAGGGTTGGTCATTTTGAACGACCGTTTCCGCATCACGTTCGAGGAGCAGGGCGAGCGCGCCTTCATCCTCGCCGATCGCGGCCGCCTCAACCAAGCCACCGGCGAGATTTTTGCCGAGGGCAACGTCACGCTGCAAAACCAGGACCGCGTCATCACCGCCGACAGGCTGGTTTACAACTTTCAATCCCGCACGTTGCAGACCGACAATTTCCGCGCGGGACAGGCACCGTTCTTCGTCGAGGGTACTTACATCAAGGGCGACGCCACGAACAACCGCTACTCGGTCGTCGACGCATGGCTGACCACCGACGACCGCTCCGACCCGGTGCTGCGCCTCCGCACCCGCCACTTGAGCATCGTCCCCGGCAAATATGTCGAGGCCCGGGGCGCGACGCTCTACGCCGGAAATGTCCCGGTGTTTTATTTTCCGTACTACCGCCGCCGACTCGATCAGCCGCCGAGCCAATGGAGCCTCACGCCCGGTTATCGAAGCCGCTACGGCCTGTTTTTCGAGGGATCGTACGATTGGCATTTGAGCGACCGGCTGAGCGGCGAGGCGCAACTCGACTACCGCACGCGCCGGGGCTGGGCTGCCGGCCTCGACACGCGCTACGACCTCGGCCAAGCCGGCAGCGGCGAGGCGTCGGTTTACCTGCTCGACGACCGCGATCCCACCGCTGGCGCGGGCCGCCACTCCCGCAGCGCCGACTTCACCGACCGCAACAACCGGCACCGGCTCAGCCTTTATCACTCGGTCAACCTCCGGCCCGACTTCACGGCCAAGCTCGTGTTGCAGGACCAGAGCGACGCTTTCGTGAACCGCGACTTTTTCGAGAGCCAATATCGCCGCAACCCGCAGCCGGCGTCGCACATCGAGTTGGCGAAGCATTGGCGCAACTTCAGCGTCAGCCTGCTGGCCCAGCCTCGGGTCGATGACTTTTACCAGACCGTCGAGCGGTTGCCGGAGATTCGCGTGACCGGCCTTCGTCAGCGACTCGGCGCGACGCCGGTTTTTTACGAGAGCGAAACCACGGTCAGCCACTTCCGGTTTCGTCCGGCCGACACCGACCTTGGCCTGTACGACTACGAGGCGTTCCGCGCCGACACACACCAGCAACTGCTCCTGCCGCGCACCTACTTCGGCTGGCTGAACGTCACGCCGCACGCCGGTGTCCGGCTCACGCATTACGGCGCGACGTCCGGCGGCGATCCCGCGCTTGGCCAAGCGGGCGGGATGGATCGCTCCGTGTTCAACGCCGGCGTCGAGTTGTCGTTCAAAGCGTCGAGCACGTGGGCCAACGCGTCGAGCAGCATGCTCGATGTCAATGGTCTGCGGCACATCGTGCAGCCATTGGCCAATTACATTTACGTGCCGGAGCCGGCCAAGCGCCCGTGGGAGTTGCCGCAATTCGACCGCGAACTGCAAACGCTGCGCCTGCGGCCGATCAATTTCCCCGACTACAACTCAATCGATAACATCGACTCGCGCAACGTCGTGCGCTTGGGCATTCGGAACCGACTGCAAACCAAGCGCAACGGCCAAGTCGATGACTTGCTAAACTGGGAACTGTTCACCGATTGGCGATTGGAAACCAACAGGGGCGAGTCGCGTTTCAATGACGTTTACTCCGACTTGGAACTCAAGCCGCGCTTGTGGCTGCTGGTCGGTTCCGAGGTGCGATTCGATCCGAACGACCGCCTGCTCAACGAGGCGAACCACACGATCTCGCTGCTGCCCAACGACCGCTGGAGTTGGACGCTTGGCCACCGCTACCTCCGCGATTTGTCACCGGGCGAGTTGCGGGAGCGTTACCCGTACGACCCGTTTTTCCAGCAGCAAATCGACGCCAACTGGCGCTGGGGCAACGACCTGTTGTTCAGTCGCTTCTATTATCGCCTGAACGAGGAGTGGGGGTTCCGGATGATTCACCAGTTCGAGGCCAGCGACGGCACGATGGAGGAGCAGAGCTACAGCGTGTACCGCGACTTCTCCAGCGCGACGGCGGCGTTGCGCTTCCGCCTTCGGGATCATCGCTCCGGCAAGGACGACTTCAGCGTGAGTCTGGTTTTCTCGCTCAAGGCCATGCCCAGCGTGGGCTTGGGCGACGACAGCAACCGCCTCGAGAGACGCCTCTTCCGCTGATTTTCATTCCGGAGGTTGAACAGTGTGCCGCGTGGCCCTGTGATTGTCTTGCGTCCTCCCTCACCCCGCCCCTCACCCGCTGGGAGAGGGAGTCCGGCCAAGCGCGTCCGGCTTGATTCCTTCTCACTCAGGGAGAAGGTGGCCGCAGGCCGGATGAGGGTGAACGCCCGCAACTGCCATTGGCTTTCCCGCTCACTCCAACGACTCGCTGATGGAGAACGCCCGCGCTCGACGCCGCTTGGCCAAGCGACTAATTTCCCCGGCGTGAAAGCCAATCTCCGTTTCCTCCTCGTCCTCTCGTTGTTGCTCATCGCCGTCGCGGCCAAGGCCGAGCGCCTGGTTTTGGTCAGCGCATCGTACGGCAAAAACATCATCGCCATCACCGACCGCGACGGCGACGTGATTTGGTCGCACAAGACTGCCGGCCCGCAGCAAGGCCACGCCGGCCACCACGACGTGCACCTGCTGCCCAACGGCAACATCCTCTATCACGACAGTTGGACCAAGCTCACCGAGTTGACGCTCGGCAAAAAAGTCGTCTGGACCTACGACTCCGCCTCGATGAACGGCAACAAGGGCAAGCGGGTGGACGTGCACGCTTTCGCTCGGCTCAAAAACGGCAACACCTCGATCGTGGAAAGCGGGGTGGGGCGCATCATCGAGGTCGATAAAAACGGCAAGATCGTCCACGAGATTCCGATGAAAAAAGACGGCCGCCAGCACACGCGCTGGGTGCGCTTTACGCCGGAGGGCAACCACCTCGTCACCTCCGAGAACCCGGGCGTTGTCACCGAATACAACCGCAAGGGCGAGATCGTTTGGGAATACCTCATCAACACCCGCTGCTACGGCGCGATCCGGTTGAAGAACGGCAACACGCTGATCGCATCCGGCAGCGGCCACAGCGTGGTGGAGGTGACGCCCGATAAAAAAGTCGTCTGGGAAATCAAGGACAAAGTCTCCGGCACCGACATTGGCTTGGGCTGGATGACTGCGTTGCAGGAACTCAAAAACGGAAACTTCATCATCGGCAACTGCCACGCCGGCGAAGCCAACCCGCAAATCTTCGAGATCACCCGCGACAAAAAAGTCGTCTGGGAATTCGACGAATGGGAACTCGTCGGCAACGGCCTGGCCGTGTGGCAAATCCTCAACGACAAACAATCCAAACGCCTCCGCAAAAAACTCGCCAAGCTAAAAAAATGACAGTGAGGGAGGGATCGCTGTTCCAGCTGTCCGGGTCTTGGTTTGATCGTTTGCGGACGGCTGTGACAGCCGTCCCTACCGGCGGTTGACTGCGCTGAGCAGCGCGAACACGGTCACGTTCACCACTACGCCGCAGAAGCCGATGTCAGCGATTTGCTTGAGGCGGGCGAACAGGCCCACCGCCGCCGAGTCGCTTCCGGTGATGATCGCGAGCAGTGGGCTGAACATCAGCACGACCAGCATTCCGGCGACGATTCCTGCGATGGCTCCCTGCCTCGAGCCGCGCTTGAGGAACAGCACGTCAAACGTCACCGGCAGCAGTTGGCTTGAGAAGGCGATCGCCAAAAGGCTCATCGGCATGATCATCCCGATCGGGTCGAAACTCTCGCTGCTGCGACTGACGAACACCATGCCCAGCGCCAGCAGCGTCGCCGCTGCGATCACGCCGCGCCCGACCCACAGCCGGCTTTTCTCCGAGGCGCTTGGCCGCAGGATTCCGGCGTAAATGTCTCGGGTGATCACCGCACTGAGCGCGTGCAAATTGCTGTCGGCGGTACTCATTGCTGCGGCCATGATCGCGATGATCACCAGCGTGGCCAGCAGCAGTCCCGCCGGGCCAAGCAGCTCCGGCAGGTGGCGCTTGAGCACGACGACCATGATTTGATCGAAGTCACGCGGCCCGGCGCCAACGTCGGGGTGGGGCAGGGGTTTGCCGCCCTTGGCCAAGCGCTTGGCCAAGTCGGCTTCGCTGACGGCGACCGCTTGGCCGTCGATTTGCATTTGGTATTCGAATGCGCCGTCGGCGCTCGGCTTGGCCACGGGATAAAGCACTTGGCCGCCCAAGCCGACCAGCATCACGCCGAACAAAAAACAGGCCGTCAGGCCAAGCGCAAAAATGACGGCGCTGCGCCGGAGCGCCTTGGCCGATTTGGCCGCGTAAAAACGCATCCACTGCGCCGGCTGAATCATCGAGCCGAGCGCGCCGAAGATGCAGAGCGTGAACAGTTTTTCCGGTGTGAACGAGCCGGTGGTGCCGGGGACGGAGAGGGATGTGCGCGGCAACTCGGCGACTTTTTCGAAAAAAGCAGATGGCCCGCCGAGGGCGGCCACGGCGGCGGCACCGGCCAGCAGCATTCCGCCCATCAGCAGCGTGCCCTGCAGCGCATCGGTCCACGCGACGCTGCGCATGCCGCCGATCATGATGTAAAGCATCGTCACGAGCGACAGCAGGCAGGCGCCGATCTCGAACGCGTGTTCGCCGCCGAAAAGTTGGCTCGAAATAATCCCGCCGGCTTGAATCTGGATGACGACGTATGGCACGGCGTAGAGAAAACCGATCAGCGCCACGAGGCACCGCAGCGCCACCGGGCTGCCGTAGTGGTTGCAAATCAGGTCGGCCGGGGTGACGTGACCGTGCGTGCGGCCGAGTTCGCGGATGCGATTGCCGAGCACGTAGATCATCGCGCCGCTCAGCGGGACGTTCAGCGCGAACAACGCAAACACGACGCCCTCCTTGTACACCATCCCCGGCGCGCCCAGCATCGCCGCCGAGCTGAAAAACGTGGCCATGATCGTCAGTGACGAAAGCATCCAGCCTTGGCCGCGCCCGGCGAGATAGTAGTCCTCCTCGCCGGCCTGGCGTTTGCTGAAACCCCAGAGACCGATCCCGAGCAGAAAAAGCAGATAGCCCGCGAGGCAAAAGTGCGGGAGCAAGCCAAGGTCCGTTGTCGCGGCGGTGTCCATCAATCGTCGCTTGGTTTCCAAATGGTGAGGCAAGCCGTCACCACCACCGCAGCCTGCACGCCGTACCAAAACAACCCCCAGGCGTAAATCACCGGCAGTCCGAGAAAGAGCAGGCTCTCTCGCGCGGCGGTTGGCTCGGGGTTCACGAGGCGCAATCCCGGCCCCGGCCCCATCACCATCGCCAAGGCAAACACCGCGAACAAAACCAAGCCAAGCCGGCGGTGGCGCTTGGTCGAGTTGGCAGCGGGTGGTTCCATGGCCGGGCAAACATTCACGCTTGGCCAAGCACTGTCAATTCATCCCCTATTTCCCTTCAGCTTTCAATACCGCACCCGTTTTGCCGCCGTGTTTGCGGAGGAGGTCGGCGATTTCGGGTTTGTTTTTGGCCCAGTCCAGCGGGGTGTCGCCATCCATATCTTTTGCGTTTACCTCCGCTTTTTTGGCGACCATCGCGGCGACGATCTCAAGATGCCCCTTGTAGGCGGCGCCGTGCAGGGGGGTCCATCCGTTTTCATCGCGGGCATTGGCATCCGCACCCTTGGCGAGGAGCAGTCCGGCGATTTCCGTGTGGCCGTTGTACGCCGCGCGGTACAGCGGGGTTCGTCCGAGGTCATCCTTTCCATTGACATCCGCGCCACCGGCCAAGTGCCGCTTGACAGCCTCGACGTTGCCGTTTGCGGCATCATCGGAGAGAGCGCCGAGTTTGCCAGCGGATTTGCCGCCGTGACCGCGAAGGACTTCGGCTGCTTTCTCATTGGCCAACTCCAAAGGGGTCAACCCGGCGCTGTTCTTTGCGTTCACCTCCGCGCCGTTGGCGACAAGCAGATCGATCGTTTGCCAGTGTCCGCCGCGGGCGGCGCGGTGCAGGGGCGTCAGGCCTTCCGCATCTTTTTCATTGACCTTCGCGCCGTTGGAAATGAGCAAAGCAGCGATGGCCCAGTGCCCGCCCGAGGCCGAGTAATGCAGCGGAGTGACGCCCTCGTTGTTTTTCACATCGACCTTTGCCCCCTTGGCGACGAGCAGATTGGCGGCTGCGGTCTGGCCCGAGCGGGTGGCGTAGTGCAGTGGGGTTGCGTTCCAGTTGTTCGCCGCATTGACATCCGTGCCAGCGGCCCAGTGTTGTTTGATGGATTCGACGTCGCCCTTCCACGCGGCCTGGTGAATCGAAACAGTCGGCGGCTCGACCGTTGCGGTTGATGCTTGTTGAGTGGGGCAGGTGGTACAGCCCACCAGCAGAGCGGCTGCGATGGATGTGACGATAAATTGATTCATGAACAGTTGACCCGCGGACGATAGCCAACTCATCTGGGAGCGTCCAACACCAATCCGCGCCGGCTTGGCCAAGGTGCGGTCAATTGCCTTGAGTCGCGCTTGGCAAGGCGATACGTTGCGCGTGTCAGGGCCCACGGAGTGCGGACTTACGAACCCCGCCAGGGCCGGAAGGCAGCAACGGTAGTTTGCTTCGTATTTGCCGTGGTCACCCTGGCGTTTCCCGATCCCCAAACTTGCCCTTGGCCAAGCGCTGTTGCATGCTGCGCCCGTGAACCTGTCCAAACTCTTTCGCACGACGCTGGTTGCCTTGGCTGCACTCGGCTTGGCCAAGCCGGCCAGCTCGCTCGCCGCCGACAAGCCGAACATCCTGATCATCCTCGTCGATGACCTCGGGTACGGCGATCTTTCCTGTTACGGCGCGAAGGATTTACAGTCGCCCAACATCGACTCGCTCATGGCCGACGGCATGCGGTTCGACTCGTTTTACGCGAACTGCCCGGTCTGCAGCCCGACTCGCGCGGCGTTG
>CAUZVJ010000043.1:0-12631 GCA_963583225.1 Verrucomicrobiia bacterium | reverse complement strand
ACAATCTCGTCAAATCAGCAACTCACTCCGAAACGCTGAAGCAGATGCGGATACATCTGAAGAGAGCAGAACGCAACGCCCTCTCCGAGATGCGGTCGCCGTCGCATTGACCGCGTAGGGTCCGGAAATTCGAATACATAAAGTTTATGCAGCGTCCGGCAATAAGCGATCAGGCCCCTGAAGTCCCAGACCGCCACCGCGCTCAAGACAAAGCTCGAAGCCTCGCAAGGAAAATGATAAAATAATGTGTGCGAGTGATAAATCGAGTTTCACATATATGTTCAGCTCTGTTGCTGGCCGCCTCCGCGAACGTCGCAACCGCGGCAAGAGCTCTGGCAAAGTCCACCCAGCCTCCGAACTTCGTGGTCATCCTGACTGATGATCAAAGTTGGGTGGGGTCTTCACTGCAAATCATCCCTGGGGATGCCCGCACGCGCAGCGATTATTTCCGGACCCCGCACATCGAACGCCTCGCGGCCATGGGTATGTGTTTCACGCAGGGCTATTCCCTCGCGGCCTCATGCTGTCCTACGCGTCGGGCGATTCAGACTGGCAAGACCCCGGCTCGTCATGAATATCATTCCGACCGCGCCGGCTGGACGACCACCTATCGCCGCCAGCTGAATATTCCCCGCATGCTCAAGGCCGCGAACGCACGTTATCAAACCGCGCATTTCGGGAAATGGGATCATCGATACGACGAAGTGTCACCTCACCAACAGGGCTACGATTTTTCCGACGGATACACCGGGAACGGCACCGGCGGATCCAAGGGCTCGGGCGGGCCAGCAGCTTCGCCAGATCCCAAGCGCATCGACACCATCACCGATCAAGCCCTGCATTTCATTGATCGCCAACACGCGTCGGCCACTCCCTTTTACCTCCAGCTTTCGCACTACGCCGTGCACTTGGATATCTTCTACAACCAATCCACCTTGGAGCGACTGCGCAAGATTCCGCCCGGCCGCAAACACAACATGCCCGAGTTCGCCGCCATGACCGCTGATATGGACACGTCGATCGGCCGCGTTCTCGACAAGTTGATCAAACTAAAACTGGTCGAAAACACCTACCTCATTTTCCTCTCCGACAATGGCGGCCGCACCGGCATTCCCAAGGCGCCCCAAGCGCAGGAACCGCGCAATGCCCCGCTGCGCGATGGCAAACATTCGTTCTACGAAGGCGGCATTCGCGTGCCGTTTATTGTGTTGGGCCCAGGCGTGAAACCCGACTCGGTCAGCACTGTGCCCGTGACCGGCCTCGATATCCTGCCCACCTTGGCTGATTTGGCCGACTACACGAAGCCGTTGCCGCAAAACATCGATGGCGGATCTATGCGCCCCGTGCTGCACAATGCCGGACAAGGCGGCATCCAACGCGCCAACCCGTTTCTCGTGTTTCACCAAGCTGTCGACCGCACCGCCATCTCCGCTACTAGGCTGGGCAATTTCAAACTAGTGAAAACGTGGAGGAAAGAACAACTCGAACTATTCGACCTCTCGAAAGACTTGTCCGAATCCCGCGATCTTTCCCGCCAACACCCCGAGCAAACGCGGAAACTTCACCACATGCTGACAGGCTTCCTCAAGGAAGTCGGTGCTGAAACCCGGCGGACTAAGAAGAAGTAAACGGCTGGTAACTTCATGGCTGCCGATGCGCAATTCCCCGTGCTGCCAGTGTGTCGCAAAAAGACATAAAAAATACGCAAACAAGCGCACCGGAATGATCGCAATTATCTTGGGTTCTCTTACACTATTCCCAAGAAGGAACTTGGCATGACCATTCGACTTAAATTTGTCTTCGGGATTTTTATTTTCTCGTGTGTCGGGTGGGGTGGTGAGCAAGTTCCGGAACTCTCGCCAGGGGCGGAGGAAGCTCTTCGGAAACTCAACCTCCCCGGCGTCAAGCTGAACCTGAAGGAACGGTGCATCGACGTGAATGCGACTGTTTGCCTTCACAAAGGTTTGCTGGAGTTGGTTGCCTGTACGAAAGGCAGTAAGGAGCACGAGTCCATTCTCTCCATTGCAGCCCGGCCCATGCATATCCACGCGGCCATGCTCCTGATGGGAGCCAAGCCCGGGACTCCTGCCATGAGAAAGGCTCGGGACGAGGCGCGCACGCGCTGGGTTTCCGTTGAGCCTGCAGGGGATCCGATTTGCGTATCGCTTGTGTTTCCGGATTCGAAGGGCAAGCCACAGGAGCATCCCATCAGCAAGTTCATTTCGCCTGCGCACCCGCCGGGGCGTGATCAAGCGGCAACTCCTCTATCTCGGCGAGATCAACGATGCCCAGCGGGCGCAGTGGTGCTCAACGATCGATGTGCTCGATGAGTCGAACGATTCCTTCAAGCAGATGAGTCTTTTCCCGGATGACCGCACTGCGCCGGCGGGGGTCGCCAACTCCGTCCAGGTTCGGCTCAACGAGTTGAGCCTGCGCCGTCCGCGCCAATGGGGCGGCTGCTGGCTGGCCATGGAGTTGTGGAGCAATCTCGGGCTCGACCGCTTCTGGGCGTCGCGCCTGCCGCGGAGCCGCAAGGGAACCGACTGGCTCAACGTCCTCAAGACGCTCGTTGGCTACCACCTGCTCGACCCGGGCAGCGAGTGGCGGCTCCACCGCGACTGGTTCAAGAACTGCGCCATGGCCGACCTGCTCGGCGAGGACGACCCGGTCGCGGCCAAGGACACGCTCTACCGCTGCCTCGACAAGCTCTGCGAACACAAGGCCGATCTGTTTTCCTACTTGAAGGAGCGCTGGGCGGATCTGTTCAACGCCTCGTATGACATCCTTCTCTACGACCTTACCAGCACTTACTTTGAATGCGATCCGCCCGAAAGCGCGGACGGGTTGCGGCGCTTCGGCTACAGCCGCGACAAGCGGCCCGACTACGTGCAGGTGGTCATAGCGCTGATCGTCACGCCCGAAGGCTTCCCCGTCGCCTACGAAGTCATGCTCGGCAACACGTCGGACAAGACCACGCTGCCGGACTTCCTGTGCAAGATCCAAAAGCAATACGGCAAGATGAACCGGCTCTGGATCATGGATCGGGGCGGCCAGAAAAGAGGCCGGCAACGTCTGGCGGCTCATCGACATCCGGATACCCGAAAAAAACGAAACCGTCTCCCCCGAGACCTTCCCCTTCAGCCTCAACCGGAAGAAACTGTGCAAAGCCCGCCGGGGCGAAGGCACCTACCTGCTCCGCACCAACTTCACCGCCAAAAAACCCGAGGAACTGTGGAAGCAATACATCGTCCTCACCGAAATCGAACAAGCCTTCAAGGAACTCAAGAACGACCTCGCCATCCGCCCCATCCACCACCAGAAAGACGAACGCATCGAAGCGCACATCTTCGTCAGCTTCCTGAGCTACTGCCTGCAAGTGACCTTGAAGCAGCGAGCCAAGGCCAAGGCGCCCGGACTCACGCCGCGCGCCATTCTCGAAAAGTTCAAGGCCATGCAGATGATCGACGTACACCTGCCGACCAGCGACGGCCGCAACCTGATCCTCACGCGCCACACCCAGCCCGGGAAGGATCTCCAGTTGCTGCTCCACCAGTTCAACCTCACCCTGCCCAGCCAGCCACCCCCTCGGATCGAAGAGCCAAAAAAGAAATGTGGGGCAGACCTTTGACCCAAAATGGAACAAACAACACACTTTAACCCCCGAACAGCGAAAGACGGGGTAAAAGAGTTTTGACAGCCCTGTTTTCCTCCACGCCGTCGGCGCGATGAAGAATGATCCCGCTGTGGCGCTGCCGCTTGGCCAAGCGGAGTGCTGCTTTTGAATGAATCGCGATCAGCCCGGTGGGCGGTTGAGTGGACGCTTGCCGGGGGCGTTGGCGTCGTACCACTCGAAGTATTGCTCGGTGCCGGCTTGGCCGGAGGCCTCGAGTTTGGCCTTGGTTTCGTCATCGAGATCGAAGTCGGTGGTGCCGACTCCGAGCGTGTTGATGTACACGGTGCGATGCCAGTCGCCGCTTTGCAGATGGCGGCTGTCCTGCGCCCCCATCAGCGTCCGGATGAGTGCCCAGCCGTAGTCGAAAAAGTCGTCGATCGGCTCGCGCTTGGGCGCTGCGCCGTCGCGGAACAGCGCGATCTCCTCGCGGCTGTCGAGCCGGAAGCCAAGCGTCTCCCGGTTGTAAACGAACGGGCTGGTGTTGCCGCGCCGTTCGCGGTTGGCCCCGGCGTAGTGCGGTGGCTTGGCGGTGTGGCGCTTGCGGTCGCGCTTGGCCACATATTTTTCACGATCGAACAGCCGGATCGGGTAGTTGTCCAGCACGCCGCCGTCGACGAACAAATCGTCCGACTCGCGCACGGCGGCGAAGAATAGCGGGATGAACATCGAGCGGCGCACGGCGTCGGCCACCGGCAGGGTGGGCGAGTGGTCTTTCGAGTAAACCTGGCTGAGGCGCGTGGCCAAGTTGGTGGCGACGAGATGCAGCTTCGGCTTGCCGCGCCGCTTGGCCAAGTCGGCAAAGGTGGCGTCCGGGTTCCCGGTTTTTGCCTCGACGAGATGGGCCATCCATTGCCGGAAGAAGTCGCCCTTGTACCAGCCGAAGTCACGAACCAGGCGCTTGGCATCGCGCAGCACACCCCAGTCGTCGTCCATGAAATTGCGAAAATCCAGCTTGGCCAGGATGTCGCGAATCTCTTCGAGCGAGTAGCCGAGCGCGAGCAGCGTGGCGTTGATGGCACCGGCCGAGGCACCGCCGACGCGCTGGATGCGCCGCAGGATGCCTCGCTGTTTGAGCACCGCCAACGCACCGGAATAGGCGATGCCCTTGACGCCGCCACCCTCAAAAATGAGGTTGCGAAAAGGATACCTGGATTGAGGCATGGGCGGAGATTAACGGGTGGCGATTCAGAATTCGACGCCGAAGCTCTGCGCTTGGCCAAACTGTTTCAAATTGCACAGCACGAAAAAAAGTCGACACGCAGTTGAAAGCTTCCTGCTCGCTATCCGGTGACTCTACATTTTTTTAACCCTTTAATGCACAGTCGGTTATGGATGGTATCGGCGGGTGGGTTTTTGGGGTTGGCAGGGCCGATGCTAAAGGGCGGGTGAGTTTGTGTTGCTTGGCACGAATCGCTTGTTGAGCCGCAATAACCCTTGTTAATGAGCATGAAGAAAAAAACCCTCTTAGGCGTGCTTGCGAGTGCGCTGTTCGTATTGGCGGCAACATTGTTGCCGGTTGAATCACTGATGGCCCAGGATGCAGTCGCCGAGGCGGCTCCTGCTGCGGTTGAAGAAGCGGCACCGGCGGAAGCACCGGCAACACTGGATTCCGGCGATACAGCTTGGATGATTGTGGCCACGGCCTTGGTGCTGTTCATGACCATTCCCGGCCTGTCGCTGTTTTATGGCGGTCTGGCGCGAAGAAAGAATGTGTTGTCCATCCTTGTGCAATGTTTCGCCATCACCTGCCTGATGACGATTCTTTGGACAATTTATGGCTATAGTCTGGCGTACACGGATGGTAACAAATTTATTGGAGGTTTGGATAAGCTCTTTTTGAAAGGTGTGGGGGTTGATACGCTCGCCGGTACCATTCCTGAATCGGTTTATTTCACATTCCAGATGACGTTCGCTATCATCACGCCGGCGCTGATTGTGGGGGCGTTTGCTGAGCGTATGAAATTCAGCTCGGTTCTGGTTTTTATGACCCTTTGGTTCACCTTTTCCTATTTGCCGATTTGGCACATGGTCTGGGGCGGCGGCTTGATTGCGGGCTGGGGAGCGATCGATTTTGCAGGTGGCACAGTCGTGCATATTAACGCAGGCGTTGCTGGTTTGGTGACCTGCATCATGCTGGGCAAACGAAAGGGTTACGGTTCCACGGCAATCTCACCGCACAGTGTGCCGCTAGTAGTAGTTGGTGCCAGCATGCTTTGGGTCGGATGGTTTGGATTCAACGCGGGCAGTCAGCTTGCTGCCGATGGCACAGCCGGCATGGCCTTGCTGGTGACACAGGTTGCCACCGCGACGGCGGCCTTTACCTGGATGGTCGTGGAATGGCTGGTGGCCAAGAAGCCGACTGCGGTGGGCATTGCCACCGGTGCGGTTGCCGGCTTGGTCGCCATTACGCCGGCCTCCGGAAGTGTCGGGCCAATGGGCGCGATATTGATTGGCCTTGCGGCTGGCGTGGCATGTTATTTCTGCGCAACTTCACTTAAGAGGGCATTAGGTTATGATGATAGTCTGGATGTCTTCGGTGTGCACGGCATCGGCGGGATCGTTGGCGCCCTGCTCACGGGTTGCTTGGCGATTGGAGCTGGCGGAGTTGAAAAATTCACAGTTGATATCCAACTCTGGATTCAGTTAAAGGCTGTCATCGTCACCATCGTTTGGAGCGGCGTGGTTGCGCTGATCGCCTTCAAGATCGCCGACGTGGTGACCGGGGGAGCGCGGGTTGGTGAGGATGAGGAGGATCAGGGCCTCGACTTGAACAGCCACGGCGAGTCGGGTTACGGCTCGTAATGGTTTTGTGCCCTTGGCCAAGCGTTTCCGCTTGGCCAAGGGTTTCTTTTTGCCGGAAGCGGTTCTGCAGTCAGCAATTGCCTGCCGACGCCGCGACCGGCTAACCAAGACCCGGATCGACCCTCCAAACGGTTGAATCGCAGGTCTTGAACAGAGGGGGGAACGGGCAGTTTAGCTCAGGCTGCGTTTCTCCAGGCGGTGGAGAGGCATGCAAGCGACTCTTCACCGCCGTTTTTTGTGCTCAAACTTCGACGGTCTCGCCCGGCTGGGGCTGGAGGATTTTTAATTTCGGCCAGCGGCTCCGGATCTGTTCCTCGAACCAGGCGCGTGCCTCGGGGTCGCCGTGGCCAAGGACGAGCGTGCGCGGTTCCACTTGGCCGACCAACTCGAGCAGCGCCTCGCGGTTGGCATGTGCGGTGAGGTCGAAGTCGCGCACGTCGCAGCGCTTGGCCAAGTCGCCTGCGCTGTCGCTGTAATGAAACGTATCTCCTACCGCCGCCGCCTTGAGCCGGCCGCCGGGCGTCGCGGGATCAGCGTAGCCGACGAAGAAGATGCCGTGCTTCGGGTCCTCGACCATGCGCTTGGCCAAGTCGTAAGCGGTGGTGTTCTCGGTGAGCATGCCGGCGGTCATCACGAACAGGCGTCGCTTGTTGAGTTTGATTTTGGCGGCGCCATCGCGGTCGAGCACTTGCAGATCGAGCGCTTCGTTCAATTGAAGATTAGTGTGTTGCCGGTTGGCGCGGTGGGATTGCAGATCGTAAATTTCGGTGAACACCCGGCCCAGCCCGCCAATGAAAACCGTCTGCTCCTTGAGCCGCCCTTCCTTCATGAGCAGGGCGAGCAGGGCCAGCATTTCCTGCGTGCGGCCCAGCGCGAAGGTGGGGATCAGCACGCTGCCGCCGCGCTCGAACGCGGCCTCGATGGCGCTCACGAGTTTCTCGATCTCGCCGGCGCGTGAGTAGCCGGCGGGCGTTTCGCGGGTGCCCCGGGTTGTCTCCATAATCATCACGTCGGCCTGCACCTCGCCGAACCGCGCCGCCTTGAGGATGGTTTGGTCGTGCATGCAGACGTCGCCGGTGTAAAAGAGTGTCTCCTTTTTGCCGCGCACCATGATGCCGGCCGAGCCAAGCGCGTGGCCGGCGTCGTGAAACTCGAGCGTCGGGGAGGCTTGGCCCCGGGCCGCCTTCTCGAACGCGCCCCACTCGATCTCGCGGTTGTAGCGGTAGCCCTGGAATACCGGCGCGAGCTCGTCCACCTCGCGATGGGTGTAGAGCGGGTACTCGGCAACGCCCTGTTCCTCTGCCTGCCGCTTCATCACGTTGACCGAGTTGTGCAGCACCCGCTCGACGATGAAGTAGCTCAGCTCGGTCATCATCACGTGCGCCCGGGGGAAGAATCGCAGCGCCACCGGCAGCGAGCCGACATGGTCGTGGTGACAGTGCGTGACGGCGATGGTGTCGACGGGGCGCTCCCGGATCACATCGTACAGTGGCAACGCCGCGTTGCCTTCGTGTTTGGGATGCGTGCCGGCATCCATCAGCAGGCCGTGGCCGTCCATCTCCACGTGCCACGCGCTGGCGCCGATGCCGGGCCCGGGATTGAGATCACAAAGTTTCATGGGAGAAAGTATTTATTCGGGTTTTAATTATTGAACTGCACGTCATCGTTATTGTTTGGCGTTCTCCCTCAGGGAGAAGGTGGCCGGAGGCCGGATGAGGTTGAAGGGAGAGTTTCAAGTTTCAAGGAACGAGGGAGGGGCTAGTTCCACCTCGCTCCCAAATTATCCTGTTCATCCATGTTTCCTTTTTTACAGTCCCTAATTCGGCCCCCGAAAGCGGCAGGGACGGCCGCACTCCAAGACGCTCCCGCGACACAACCACCTCGCTTGGCCAAGCGCGTCCCAGTTGATTCCTTCTCCCTCAGGGAGAAGGTGGCCGGAGGCCGGATGAGGGTGAACTGCCGGATGTTTTCCTGCAAAAGGTTACTGTTTGATTGCCGGAATAAAATCGGTTCAGACGTTGCCATCGCGGGTTCGTTTGTTGAGCAGGGCGTTGTAGGCGTGAAACGAGTCGGGGTGTACCGACTGTTTCTTGAGCAGGGTTTTGCGGAGCTTGAACTGCATCACCTCGAGCACAGCGGCCTCGAGGTCGCGTTCGGCCAACTCGCGCACATCCTGCGCCGCCGTGTAGGGGCGGCTCGGCTCGCAGAAATCGGCGACAAACAGGACATGGTCGAGCGGCCCCATTTCCACCGCGCCGGTGGAGTGGCATCGCATGGCATCGAACACGGTTTCGTCGCTCACTCCGAATTGTTCCGCAGCGACAAACGGCGCCACTTTGCCGTGGAGCAGGCCGGGCGTTTGTTGCTCGTGCCCGTCCACCTCCAGCCCGTGGCGCTTGGCCAAGGCGAGCAACTCGTCGTCGGGGCGCTCCTTGGCACAGTCATGGAGCAGGGCGGCCAACTCAGCTTGGTCGGCGTCGATGCCGTGCCGCTTGGCCAAGTCCACCGCCGTTTCCCGTACACCCATCACATGCTTGAAGCGGGCGGGGGAGAGGTTTTCACTCAAGAACGCCTCGATGCGGGCGATTTGGTCGGGGTCATTTGCCATGGAAGGAAATCGGCCCTGGTTTGGCTAGGCACCGGCGGGAGCAAGCCTGAATCCAAGGCGTCTGTCACGACAAAACCGCCCGCTTGGGTAAGCGCAATTTTTAGTTTCCATCCGACCCGATTTTGCGCAGAGTCGACCAAGTTTTTGGAGCCATGACATCGTTGGAAAAACAAATGAATCGGCGCGGCGCTCTGCGGACCCTGGCTTTCGCCTCGGTTTGCGGAGGCGCTTGCGGAGTGGGGCCCGGGCGGTGGTTTGTGTCCGGGGTGCAGGCCGGGGAGACGGCGGTGTTCCGGATGAGTTTTGACGATTTTTCGCAACTCAAAAAGTCGTACGGCTCGGTGCGGCTGCGCGTCCCGGGCATCCCGTCCTCGAGCAGCCAAATCGTGGTGACGCGCATGCCGGGCAACCAGTTTTATGCCGTGTCGGCCAAGTGCACCCACAAGGGATCTACGGTGAACCCGTTCCAAAAGGGTGTGGGGCTGCGTTGTCCGGCGCATGGGTCGCAGTTCGAGGCAAACGGAAAAAAGGTGAAGGGTCCGGCGCGCAGTTCACTCAAGTCGTACACGGCGACGTACAACGGCAGCGATGCCGTGAGTGTCGGGTTCCCGAACCTCGGCTACTCGGTGGCAACGGAGCTGGTCGAAGCTGGCGCAGGCGACTGGGTGAAGCTGGAGTTCAAGACGCTCTCCGGAATGAATTACTCGGTGCAGGTTCGCAGTGCGGTAAACGTCGGCGAGTCGGCGAAGACCAAGTTCTCCCTCACGCCGGGCGGATCGCTCAACAAGACCAGCGTTGCGGGCAACGGCAGCACGGTGAGTCTTTACATCGCGCCGAATCAGGACGCGGGCTTCATCACCATCATGCGCGAGTAGCGGCGATTCTTTTTTTACGGCGGGCGTAACTTCCAGAATCAACAGCGTGTATAGGCAAACAATGAAACGTCAAAGGGCGTCAATTTAAAAACCAAAACCATGAAAAAAACTCTATTCACACTGTTGGGCTTGGCCCTGGCACTGACCGCCGGCCAAGCGGCTAAAGTCGATAAGGCCAACATCGCCAAGGACGCCAAGTTCGTGGCACATCTGGACTTGGACGCTTTCCGGGCGTCGAAGATCGGCACCACCATCCTCGAACAAGTTCGCAAAGAGGAGGGCGCGGAAAAACTCGACGCCTTGATTGAGATTATCGGGTTTGACCCGTTGACTGCCCTCCACGGAGTCACCCTGTTTGGCAATGAGGAGAAGGATAACGGCATCCTCATTGTGACGCACAAGGCAAACACCGCCAAGTTGCTGGCGTTCATGAAGCTGGACGAGCATTACCGCAAAACCGAGCACAGCAAACATGAGATTCACGGTGCCGGCGACCGGGACGACAAGCAGCGGGGTTACGTAAGTTTTGTGAATGACACCACTGCGGTGCTGGCTCCCAGTCGTGAGTTGGCCGCCAAGGGCATCGACCTCGTCAACGGCAAGGGTGTGGCGAAACAATTCCCGCCCAGTCTCGAGTCGATCCGTAAAAAAGCGAAGAACGCCTTCGTCATCGCCCATGCCGATGTCGAGTCGCTCAAGGAAAAGATCGACGATGATAACGTAAGACAAATGGTCAAGCAGGCTGCGATCGTGATGGGTGAGTCGGACGGGAATCTAATACTCTCCCTCGCCGTTGGCGCTTACGACGCCGACACCGCCGAGCAGATGGAGGCGATGGTCAACGGCCTGATCGGCTTTGCCAGACTGGGCCAGGAAGAGAACCCGGAGATCAAGGACATCCTCAAGGGGCTGAAAGTCACGCGCGACGAGGTGACCGTGTCCATCCACTTCGCCATCGGCGTGGACAAGTTCCTTGAATTGATCGACCCGGCACTGAAGGATCTCGACATCGACCTACCTTAAGTTTGATCCAGTATCCCACAGCTTCTGTGATGGTGATTCCGGCAGAGAGTCGGCGGGAGTCGGCCTCGCCTCCGGATACTACCGGGCGCGACACGGTCCGGGCGGAGGAACTCGCTCTGGCCGTCGCAGCGAAAGGGGGCTGCATGGAGTCGTTCGAGCAACTCGTCACCCGGCTCGAGGGCCGGTTGTTCGCGTTTCTGTACCAAAAAACCGGCGATCATCATCTCACGCAGGATCTGCTGCAATCCACCTTCGTCACCGCCTACCGCAAACTGCACCAGTACAATCCGCAATACGCCTTCACGACCTGGATTTACACCATCGCCTCGCGGTTGGCCATCAACCACTTTCGCCGAAAGCGCCTTTTCGAGTCGGAGTACGCGGACGGAGTCACCGACACCACCCCTCGCAGCGAGTTGATCGCCAGCGAAAAGGCCGAGGGCGTCTGGAGCCGGGCCAGGACGCTGATCCCCGTGAGCCAGTTCACCGCCTTGTGGCATTTTTATGGCGAAGGCCGAAACCTTGCCGAGACCGCGGACGTAATGAATAAGAGCGTCGGCTCGGTGAAAGTGCTGCTGCACCGCGCCCGCCGAAAATTGGCTGAAGAATTGCCAACGAGTGACACCCGTAATGATTAATCCTGCGATCGAACATTGGCCTATGCAAAAAACCATCCGGGGGTTCACCATCATCCGGCCTGCGGCCACCTTCTCCCTGAGGAAGAAGGAATGCTCCGCTACATTCGCGTTGCTTCGCGTCCATTCGCGGTTAAATAACATTCGCTTGGCCAAGCGGGAAGCCCCGGAGGGGCGGCATGAAAGAGCCCAGGGCGTCAGCCCCGGGTACGACGTCCCAAAAAAAACAAACAAACCCCGGAGGGGCGGCACAAAAACAAACATGGATGGACAGGATAAACAAGGTCTATTGGGGCGAGGTGGAACTCGCCCCTCCCGGCCTTTGGCCAAGCTCCCTCTCCCTGCGGGAGAGGGCAGGGGAGAGGGAGAATGCGAAATAACAATCAGGACAAACGGCTAACTGAATAATCACCAATCAACCGAACTATGAAAGACGACCCACAACCAAGCGCTAGGCCGGACATCGAGTTGCGTCTCCGCGACGAAGCCAAGCGGGATGCGCCAGAGTTCCCGCCGTTTCTCCACCGGCGAATCATGGCAGCCATCCACGCCGAAGCCGAAAAACAAGCCCGCCCAACGGCCAGCTTGGCCAAGGTGTGGCGCTGGGTTTTCGCCGGTGGCTTGGCCAGCATCGCCTTGGCCGTGGCTCTCCAGCCAACCCCGGCTCCCCAACCGATGGCCGACGCCCCCCAAAAAGTATCCGAATGGATCGTGATGGCGGCAAACAGCGACAAACAAATGGCCAGCCTGATCTCAGATCGGGTGTTGAACGACATGGTCAATCAACCGTACCAGCAACAACTCGACTCACTCAGCAACGAGCTGGAGAACGCCCTCGACTTCACCCTGCGCATGATGCCTATAGAATTGGCACTGCGGTAGGAGCGTGCTCGAATGGTTTCCGGGTGTCCCCAATAACCGGCATGACCGGTATCCACTGTTTCGACCGTTCGATGGTCAGCCGATCCAGCTTCAGCGACAAGTGAAGGGCCCGGTCGAGGCTTTCGCCGGGATG
>CAUZVJ010000042.1:0-12632 GCA_963583225.1 Verrucomicrobiia bacterium | reverse complement strand
CGACCGCAGAGGACAACCCGTTTGACATGCATCAGGTGACGGTTCGCGTTCTGGCATTTGATGCCGGCAGCAAGTCGTTCTCCTACCTGACGCCGTCGTTCTTCGCATTCACGAATAACGGGCCGTCCGAGATTCGGACCTTCCGTCCGACCGTGGCAATGACCACCAAGGAAATCCTCATCGCGGCCAAGGGCGAGGTGAACCGGGGCAACAATCCCGACGACGGGGTGGACACCGACCCGCAGACCACGCTTTACACCGTGTTCACCCACCCCGATCCGCAGGAAGATCCAACCGAGGCGGTTGTGATTCCTCCAGGAGTGATGGCTTCTGCTTACAATGCCCCCGAGGGAGGATGGAGCTATTCGCTGAACACTAGCGATATCTCATCGTGGAATCATAACAATGGTTCGGATCAGTGGGACGGCTCAGCCATTGGCGGAGTATTCGGAGACGACAATCGTCCGGGCGGCGTGAGCCTGCTTGACGGCTACGTTCGTCTACAGGACACCGGTGATCCGCGAGATTACGGCTATTCGGACTCGGGCAGCAACCGCAAGATCTACCTGGGCCAGAGCATCAGCGACAAGGGAGGCTCGGACACGATCCTGAATGACGGGGCGACGATCCACTTCATCGCGAGGATTCCTACCGATGGACCGCTGGATCCGTTGCACGTTGACGGTGGTGGAGGAGTTGAAGACTACCCGGCAGGAGGAGATGGTTACGAGAACCACGACGGGGGCAAGGGCAATATCGGGATCAAGCAGGGTGCGGGAGGAAACATCTCCTTCTCGCTCAATGAGGCCGGCAAGGTGATTATCACCGAGGACGGGACCGAGTTTGAGTTGTCGACCACCGAATGGCATGAGTTCTGGGTGACGATCGAGAAGAGTGACGGTGGCCACACGGTAAGCGTGTACTTGGATGGCAGCACAGAGGCCAACGTGTTTACGGTGACCGCGGGTGGTGGCAGCGACTTTGGTGGGAGTTACCTGGCCATGGGTGTTGGCTCGACCGGCAGAAGTGGTGCCTTGGACGTGGCTGCATTTGACTTCGCTCCTGGCGTGAACGCACCAGTCTCGGGAGACGTTGGGCCGCCGGCACCGGCGCTTAGCATCGTCAACAACGGGGACGGAACCGTCACCGTGACCTTCGAGGGCAAGCTGCAGGCAGCTGCGTCGGTGAACGGCCCGTGGGCGGACGTGGGGGGGCCGAGCCCGCTGACCGTCCCGGCCGACGAGGCACAGCAGTACGCCCGCGCCGTGAGAGAGTAATGGTAAAATTGTTTGTTGGTCATTGGTAGTTGGGGTTGGAGGCGGGCAGCAATGCCCGCCTCTTCTTCCGTTGATTCACGGGACAATGATGCGAAAGGAACTCGACAGAATGGCGCACCGGACTGCAGGATTCACGCTGATCGAGTTGCTGGTGGTGATCGCCATCATTGCCATATTGGCAGCCCTGCTGCTGCCGGCGCTGTCGAAATCAAAAATTCAGGCCAGAAAGATTGCCTGCATGAACAACCAACGGCAAATTGCATTGATGACGATCATGTACGCGGAGGATTACGATGGAAACTATCCCAAGAGCAACCTGGGTAATGTCTGGTTGGTGGACATGATGAATGACGGGTACTTCCAGAGCATGGATGTGTTCAGGGATCCCTCCGACATGGAGGGCCCCTACAATATGCTCAAGTACCGGACGTTTCGGATGAATCACAAGGGGAAAAAAATCAAGACCGTGATCGGGTACGGGATCAACGAGCGCTTGTCCGGCCCCAACGGGATCATGTACCCAAAAACAACCTCGGTGCCGGATCCGGACCAGATTTACTTTTTCGGGTGTGCCAATTACCACATCGTGCCGGACTGGGATCACGAACGTGTTTACAACGCCAGCGGCCCCCATGCGCCCAGCAACTCAATCAATCCCCCCGACCCCAAGTACGCCCGCCACAGCCCCAATGCCGGGAATCAATCCGGAAGCGTCATCATGTATGCGGACTTTCATTATGAATTTCAGAACCAACAATATATTTATGAGACCCTGCGCTGGCATTGAACCCGGCACAGCACGGCCATCGGGCAACGGTTTCACAAAGTGCGCTTGGCCAGGCGCACTCTCACGGCGGGACCGTTCAGCGTTCACCCTGATCGAGTTATTGGTGGTGATCGCCATTATCGCCATATTGGCCGCCCTGCTGCTGCCCGCCTTGGCTTCGGCCAAGGAGAGCGGACGCTCCGCCCTTTGCCTGAGCAACATGCACCAGTTGTCCCTTGGCATGATGATGTACGCCGATGATTATGACGACTATCTGCCCTTCGCCGGTGGTGCGGACAGGAACTGGCACGAGGACTGGGTGTGGGGCGGGCCCGGAGCCGCTGTCAAGCAACCGACGAGAGACTGGAACCGCTACGACCCGGGCGTCGCGTTTCATGCCGAGGCGGGGGCGCTTTTCGCCCATGTTGCCGGGGCGAAAATCATTCGCAACGGCTACCGGCCGGACTTGAAGCATCGAACAGTTTATGGCGTTTACCGCTGCCCCAGCACCGGGGACATCGGCCGGGCATTGCGGGTCAATTTCAGCATGACCTCTCCCATCAACGGAGTGACCGGTGGGCTGCATCCCGGCATTAACCTGTCCAGAATCCGTAACCCTACTGAAAAGTTCATGTTAATGAATGAAGATCCGCACTCGATGGCAAACGCCAGTTTCTCGCCGGGTGGAACCGCCTTTGGCGGGGGAACCGGGATCAGCGCGGTGGGCACCCGGCTGCATGTCATGCACAAGACCGGGATCAACACCTCTTATTTCGATGGGCACGCCGCGAGCATCAAAGCCGAGCGCCTGATGGAAATCCAGAGGGACGGTGAATTGGTCAACAAGTACTTCAACCCTTACTATTAAGTGCCAAAATTCAGGGTGTTTTTTTGGAAAGGAACACGTGCCGCCTTCGCGTTGATGTTCCTGATGGGCATCGCCGGGGCAAACAATCTATCCGGGGACACTTTGGTCAGTGCCAACTCGTCGTGGCGATACTACGAGGGCCGGCGCCCGGCCTCTCTTCCCGACCAGGCTGCCTGGCGGCTGGGCAAGTTCAATGACATAAAATGGGCGGTCGGTTCCGCTCCGTTTTTTTATGGAGAGACGGTTGAGGGAGGGACGGAACTGGGGAAAATGAAGAACCGATATTCGTCGGTTTTTTTGAGGCAAACGTTCGACGTGCAAAAGGCGGGGCAGTTGAGCGACCTGACGCTGAAAGTTCTCGTGGATGACGGGTTCGTGGCTTGGATCAACGGGGTTGAAGTGGCGCGACACAATGTGCCAACACAGGATCCCACCTCAACCTCCGTCGCCGGAGTTGACGCCAATGAACCACACCAGTTCATCACCTTCAAACTCGATGCCCCTTCAAAATTGCTTGTGGACGGGGAAAACACGCTGGCGGTGCTGGCGTTGAATGTACGCCGGGGGAGTGACGATTTCCTGTTTGATGCATCGCTTGATGCCGCCGCCGCCCCGCCGCTGCTTGTCACTAGAGTCGATCCTCCCGGCGGTTTTTCGCTGTCTGAGTTGAACGAGATTTTGGTTCAATTCAGCCAACCGGTGACAGGTATCGATGTTGCGGATTTACAAATAAACGGCCAGCCGGCCACTGCCGTCACCGGCTCGGGAGCGGGGCCTTATGCGTTCAAGTTTGCAGCCCTGCCGGATGGAACCGCCCATGTGGCATGGCATCCGGAACACGGCATCACGAGGGCTGACGCTCCGTTCCTTCCGCTGGAAAACACGGGGTGGACGTACAACGTTGCGGGAGCGACGGCCAAGCCCGGCCGGGTCGTGATCAACGAGATCATGTATCACCCGGTTGAGGAACCGCAGTTCGACACAGACGGATACCCGGTTTTGGACTTGGCCAAGGACGTGCACGAGTACGTCGAGCTGCATAATTTCAGCCGTCAACCGCAGGACTTGGGCGGCTGGAGCCTGTCCGGTGGCATCCAGTTCGCTTTTCCCGCCGGGACAACCGTTGAACCGGGCGGATTCCTTCTGGTGGCACGGAACCCGGAACGATTGGCAGCGGTCAGAGAGTACGCCTTGGCCAAAGGCAGCGTGCTGGGGCCGTTCGAGGGGGGGCTGAGCAACAGCGGCGACCAAGTCCACCTCCGGGATGCAACCGACAACAGGATCGACTCGGTGGAATACTCCGACAAATTCCCCTGGCCCATCGGCGCGGATGCACTGGGGGCGGGCGACCGATGGACCGGCATCGACCCCATGCGGCACCAGTATCGCGGGATATCCCTTGAGCGGGTGAACGGCGGCGCGCCGGGAGACGCCCCGGCAAACTGGCTGGCGTCGCCACTGGCAACAGGCCCAAGCCCCGCCCGGCCCAATGCGACGGTGTTGCTCAAGCCGTTGCCGGTTGTCGAGAGCCTGACCACCACGGGGTCGGGGGGTGGCTTGATCCGGGCGACGGATGAAGTGCGTATCCGTGTAAAATTCAGCGACGGAAACATCCCGTCGATCGTTTGGTTGGAATATTTCATCGAGGACATCGACAGCACCGATGAGGAAAAAACCCAGGAAAAGATGAAACGGAATGGGGAACATTTTATCGTCGCGCTCCCCCCGCACCCGGATCGCACCATCGTGCGGTATCGTATTTTGGCAAACCGCAGTAACGGCGTGGAAGTCGTGTCGCCGAGGACGCATGATCCGCTGCACTGGTACGGCTACTTTGTGACACCACATTACGAATCCAGCAAACCGGCCTATGAAATGTTCATTTCGCGTGAGAGCAAAAAGTTTTTAAGCCGTAACATTGTGGCCAACCCGGTCGGGGGCTTCACGCCAAAGTTGGGGGTCACGCCCAAGGGGCGATGGAACGAGACCGCCCCGGCCGTGCTCGTGTACGAGGGTGTGGTGCGCGACATCGAGACCCGGAACCAGGGAAGTTTCTGGGGGCGTTCCGGTGCGAGCAGATCCAACAAGATACGCTTTCCACGGTACAACCAGTTGAACGGGCAACGGGCGTTATTAATGACCAGCAAAGACGACAAGACCATGGCCGGACACTTCCTGTTCGTGGAAGCCGGCTTTCCCGGCCCGCGCACGCGGTGGGTGGATTTCTGGGTCAACAGCCGCCGGTCAAAACGCCTCGAGATCGAGGCGCACGACCAATGGTTGCTGGAACGCTACCGCGATGAGAGAGCCGCACTTTACCCGGATCTGCCGAGGGAGGAACCGGGGCGTTTCTTCAAATCCAGCGGCATAGTCAATGACATGGGGCCCTACGGCAGCGGCGGCGGATATCCACTCCCCCCCAACGACGGGTGGACTTCGTTGCAGCGTTATCAATGGGTTTTTTCGCTAAAAAACCAAAAGTGGCGCGGCCACACTGAACTGGAAGAGTTGATCAACAGCCTAGCCGAGGCGCGGAAAGACACAGCTACCCTGCAAACCTACCTGCGGGAACACTGGGATGTGGACCGAACCCTTGACTCCATTGCCCTGCGGGAGTGGATGCTTGCCCGGGACGAATCCAACCATAATTTTTTCCTATGGCACCGGGCCAATGGCAAGTGGGTGTATCTGCCGTGGGACTTTGACTATCACATTGTGGGCGAATATCTTGAGAGGTCGATATTCCGCGGGAGCAACGCCTTCAAGTCGGCCTTTTTGCAGGCTTTCAAAAGCGAGTACCGGGAAAGAATATTTCACTTGAACAACACGCTGCTGCAACCGGCCAACATCCGGCGAATGGGGCTCGACGCCTTCGTCACTTACGCCGAGCTTCGCCAGCCTCACGTAAATCGTATGTGCCTGCCGCTGACCCTGCCGGCCCAACCCGGAGCGTTGGTACCCGCCTCGGGTCGCTCCGTCCTCCCGCCTGCATCCCTCGCGGTGTCGGCGTTCAAGGCCGGGAACGAAACCGCAGCGGGACACGCATCCACCATCTGGGAAATACGCAGCGAACAGGGCCGCTACTCCCGCCCTGTTTTTTGGCGATCCAGCGAAACCAGCCTCACGCGCCTGGACATCCCGTTTGATCGCTTGCAGCTTGGCACGACGTACTACTGGCGCTGCACCTTCGTGGATGCCGACGGCAAACGATCGCTGCCCACACCCGAATCCTCCTTTCGCTTTGGCGGCCCGATGGTAACCGCCTCACTGGTTCAGGCACCCTCCGCCCTCTGGAAATATTGCCCGACAGAACACCCCGGCGCGGGGTGGCAGCAACTGGATTTCGACGACAACGCTTGGCCAAGCGGCCTGTCCCCGCTGGGCGCTGACAATCTCACGCCACCGGTCGCAACAGTACTTCCGCCAAAGCGCACAACCTACTTTCTGCGGACCGAATTCCAGTTCGACGGCGGCACAGACGGAGTCGAGTTACGGATCGAGCACCTCGTGGACGACGCCGCCTTGTTTTATTTGAACAGCCAACCCGTTCACAGTTTCAATCTCAAGCCAAGCACTGGCGCCACCCCTTGGAAACCGATCGCTTGGGTGACTCAAGCCAGCGTGCACGGCCCCGTTCTCCTGCCGCAAAACGCCCTCCGTCCGGGCAAAAACGTGTTGGCTGTGGAGGTTCATCAGTGGAGGAAGCGTGATACCGATCTTGTGTTCTGGGCTTCCCTCTCCAGCAGCCGGGAACAGTTGCCGGAGGGAGTCGTCATCAACGAAGTCATGGCCTCGAACCGTGGCTCCGTACCGAACGGAACCACCACACCCGACTGGGTCGAACTGCACAACAGCACCGGCCAACCCGTCGATCTGGCCGGAATGAGCCTGGTGGACGGCCTAAACGACGGGGCACGGTTTGTCTTCCCGAATGGAACCGTCATTGAAGCCAACGGTTGGCTGGTTGTGTGGTGTGATGACGACTCCAAATTGCCCGGCTTGCACACCGGCTTTGCGCTTGGTGCCGATGGGCAGACCGTCTCCCTTTTGGCTCGCACCGATCAAGGGGAACAGATTCTGGATACCGTCACGTTCGGCCTTCAACTGCCGGATCAAACCATCGCCCGTGACAACGAAAGTCTGGGGCAGTGGCGCTTGGCCAAGCCAACGCCCGGCGAGGCCAACGCGCCGTTGGAACTGGCCCCTGTCTCAACGCTGAAAATCAACGAGTGGATGCCTTGGCCCGGCTCCGGCGCGGACTGGTTCGAACTGTACAACCCGGACGACCGCCCTGCCCCGCTGGCCGGCCTGCTGCTGGGCGACCGGTCCGACGCGACCGACGCCAAGCCGGTTGCCCCGTTGTCCTTCATTGCGGCACACGGCTTTCGCAAATTTTTGGCGGATCAAAAAACGAACCGGGGGAACAACCATGTCCACTTCAAGCTAAGCGCCGGCGGGGAAACCATCGGCCTATTCACCCCGGCGGGAAACACCATCGACCTGATTGCCTTCAGTGAACAGGCCAAGGGCGTCTCGCAGGGCCGATACCCGGACGGCGTTGGCCCGGTCACGCCGTTCCCCGGAACCGCCACCCCCGGTCGGCCCAACACTTCGTTGCTGGATGACGGTGGCAGCCAGTTGAAAATAGAGGCCAGCCTGTCAGTAGACGGCACAATCGTGCTCCGCTTCGACTCTGCGCCGGGTAAAACCTATTCCCTGCTCCGGAAGGAAACTCTGGGCGTTGGTGCTTGGGAACGGATTCATAATTGGGAAGCAGATCCCGAGCCGAAAAGCCAGACTTGGGCCGAACCGATCCCCGCCGGGGAGCAAAGCCGGTATTACCGCCTCGTCACACCCCGGCGACCGTGACGCTTGGCCAAGCGCAAGACGCAAACCTTGCGCTCTTTTCTTCATCCTGATTCTTTGCTTCAATGGGCGCGTGATTTTTCACCGTTATTTTATTCGGCTTGGTTCATTTGCGTCGTTGGTTTTCTTGGGCACTCTCCCCTTGGCCAACGCCGCGCCCCTCTTCTCCACCACCGATATTTTTCCGCCCACCAAAAAGCACACCCACTCCAGCAGCATCGTGCAGTGCCCCAACGGTGACCTGCTGGCCTGCTGGTTTCACGGCTCCGGCGAGCGCTCGGCCGACGACGTGCTCGTGCAGGGTGCCCGCCTGAAAAAAGGGGCCAAGCGCTGGGGGCCGATTTTCGAGATGGCCGACACGCCCGGCTTCCCCGACTGCAACCCGGTTCTGCACATCGACCCCAAGGGGCGGCTCCGGTTGTTTTGGGTCTCCGTGCTGGCGCATCGCTGGGAATGCGGCCTGCTGAAGTTCCGGCGCGCGGAGGATTATCAAGGCACCGGCGCACCCAACTGGTCGTGGCAGGGGCTCGTGCAACTCAAGCCGGGCCCGGAGTTTGCCGAAGTGATGAAGCAGCGCTTCGACGAGCTGAAACTGGATACAGAAATGTGGGCCGAATACGCCCAGCCTTACGAGGCCATGCTGGTGAAAGCCGCCAAGGACCCGTTCAAGCGGCAAACCGGCTGGATGCCCCGCACCCATCCGCTGACGCTGCCAAGCGGGCGAATCCTGCTCCCGATTTATTCCGACGGCTTCAACGCCTCGCTCGTCGCCATCTCCGACGACAACGGCGATACGTGGCGAGCCAGCCGGCCGATCATCGGCCTTGGCCCCATACAGCCCAGCTTGGCCAGGCGTCGCGACGGGACGATCATTGCGTTTTGCCGCGACTCCGGTCCGCCTCCGGGGCGGGTGATGGCCAGCCTCTCCCGCGACAACGGCGAAACGTGGAGTGCAGCGCTGGACACCGACATTCCCAATCCCGGCTCGAGCCTCGAGGCGATCGTCCTGCGCGACGGCCGTTGGCTGATCGTGTACAACGACTCCGACAAGGCACGCGACAATCTCACCATCTCCATCTCGTCAGACGAGGGAAAAACCTGGCCACTCAAGCGGCGACTCGAACCGCAAGGCGACGGTGCCACCTCCTTCAGTTACCCCTCCGTCATTCAAACGGCGGACGGCGCGGTGCACATCACCTACACCTGCAAAGGCCCGCGCGGCGGCCGGATCCGCCACGGCATCCTGCAAGCGGATCAGCTCAAGTAGGATTGACCGGCTTCTCCAGTTGCAGCCACTGGACGAATTCCAGCACGTTGCCGTCCGGGTCGGCGGCGTACAGCCAGCGCACCATGCCTGGGATCTCCAGCGGCCCCTTTAGGACGGTCACTTGTTTTTCACGCAGATCCTGCCCGGTGGCGTGGATGTCATCCGACGCAAACGCCAAGTGCGGACAATACGATTGCTCATCGGCGGTGAACCGCTTGGCCAAGCGCAACGGCTGGAGCAACTCAAGCCGCGCCCCCTCCATCTCGAGGTAAGCGAAGGCTTCGCCGTGGGCTTCGTCCACTTTTTTGAACAGAAATTTCAGCCTGATTTTCTGCTCATAAAACTGGATGGCAGCGTCGAGATCCGACACCTCGATGGCAACATGGTCGAGCTTGGCCATGGACGGCATCAGCGGGCCTTGACGTCAAACTCCGTCCACACCACCGCCGTCCGCCCGGCCATGTCCACCGTGGATGTCCGCAACCGGTAATGCCCGGGGACTTGCACGTTGAACCCAATCTCCACCGTGGTGGCATCGTCGCCCCGGCTGATGCGCGCCTCATCACTCTCCCATCGCAGAAACCGGTAATCTTCATCCTCCGGCCCGTACAACTCCCACGCCGCCATCGCGTTCCGGTACACTCCTTTTTTATCGGCGCCCATTGTGTAGTAAACCGGCGCGGCGCCCTCGGTGATGGTGGCGCGTGCTGTCATTGTCAGTGCCGCCGGGGACACGTCCACGGCCAGTTTCGGCGGTGTGCCGCCGGGCCGGGCCGGTGTCCGCGCTTGGTCGAGAACGACATTTTTCCCACCGGCCCGGACTTCCACCCGGCCGTCCTCCCGGATGCGAACCACTTCGCGGTAACCGGTGTGCTTGAAGCCGTCCAGATCCCACAACAAATCAAACGCCACTCCCTGCCGGAGGCAGCGCTCGATCTCGGTGAAGAAATTCCCCATCACAACGCGGTACTTGACGCCTTCGCGGTTGCGGCGCTCGAGATTAAGTTCACCCACGCCCCACAAGCTGCCCTTGCCCATGAACACATGGCCAAGGTTGTAGCCGGGCGGCATCAGGATGAGCACTTCGCCGGCGCGTTTGAGACGGGCGAAGTCACGGTGCGGATGGCTCTCCGCGTGCGCCCGAAGATTGCGCGCCAAGGCGAGGCATTCGTCGAACGGCACACAGGCCAGTTTGTAGCTGTCCCAAAAAAAGAACAGCCGCGCGCCCAAGTCGTGCGCGTGTGTCTGGAACCAAAAAGCGTCCGCCCGATCCACCGCTCCGTAGATGCTCATCCCCCAGTCCCGGCCCGTGGCCCGCGCTGCGCCCCGGAGGAAACCGTAAATAATGGAGACAAAATTCTTCGGGCTATCGACGGTAATCTGGCAGCCGTAAGTCATGTTCATCTCCGGCAGCGTCCGGCGAGTGCCCACGCGGCCGGGCGGCTCCCACACCATCGAGTCCGGCGGAGCAGCGCCGCCCTCCGACAACTGATAACCGGCCGTGCTGACCATCGTCTCCCAACTGTAAATGTTGCGCTGCAGAAACTTCATTCGGCCTGTATCGACATCCGACCGATTGGCCAAGCCGCGCAGCAGCGCCGTCGGCGTGCCTTCGGTTTTTTTCTTGTGAAAATGTTCCCGGAGTTCATCCAGCGCGAGTTGCGGAGTGATGGCCTTCCGGTAAGCCGGATCTTTTCGCAGGCGGGGACGAATCCGGTGATCGCGAGTGACCACCGCCGGCTCGTCGAGAAACAACGCCGGCCCGAGGTAGTTACTGCGGTAAAGGCACTCCGGGTAACTCACATCCGCGCCGCCGGGGCCCCAGTAAAATGTATCGCGGGACTTGGCCCAGTTCGCCATCTCCGGCTTGATGTAGAGGCACGTCATCCCGGCATCGAGCATCTGTTCGTAATCCGCCTGCGTCAGCGGGATTAATTCGTAGTCCGACTCATCGAAGAGCCGGGTCTGATCCTTCTGCTTGGTCGCGTGCGGCACCCCGAGCAACAAATCCGGCAGCAACTCAATCACCTTCGCCTCCGGCGGCGACGCAACATCGTCTTTTGCCGCCTTGGCCAAGCGCCGGTAACGGTGGCCCAAAAGTTGAACTTGGGCCGGGAACAAGCCCTCCGCCGCATCCGTCGTTTGTCTCGGAAACAGGTGCTCCCACGCGCCCAGTTTCGGAAGCACTGCCGCGCCGGTGAATCGATTGCGGTACTCGAACGGTTGGCTTGCTCCTGTTTGAAGCAGATAGCGCGACACGGTTTCGCGTGCCGCCGTTTCGGTGCGCGGCGGATAGCTGGAGCCAAGCGTCCACACGCGGAACGTTTCGCCGTTGGCCTTCTCCGCGCTCAAGTGCAGCCATTGATGCGCCCCCTCCGCTTGGCCAAGCACGATCGTGAACGTTTTCACCACGGAGCCGACGGGTTGCCCGTCACCATCGAAAGCATACCGCGCCGCCAAGCCCGGAGTGCCAAGTGGAACCGCTGCCGGCGACTCCGTTCCACACACCACAAACCACCCCACCAGTACAATCAGCGTAATCCTGTGCATCGGCGCAACCTAGCCGACGCGGGAGGAAAGCAACAGGCTATTCTGAATGAAGCACCTCGATCATCCCATCGGCCTTTATTTTTTGTTCACAAGCATAGCTTGAACCGCTCCCCCGGACAGCTGCATCGCTTCAGGCGACGATCTCCTTGAGCACCCGGCCGCCGATGTCGGTGAGCTTGCGGATGCGGCCGGCGTGCTGGTAGTTGACCGCCTCCTGGTCAAGGCCCATGAGGTCGAGGATCGTCGCGTGCACATCGCGAACATGGATGGTGTCGCCGATGCCGCGCAGGCTGAACTCGTCGGTCGCACCGGCGGTGGCGCCGCCTTTCACGTCGCCGCCGGCCATCCACATGGTCAGCGCCCACGAGTTGTGCTCGCGGCCGGGGTTCCCCGACATGCCGCCGTTCCTGAACGGTGTGCGGCCCATCTCGGAGGCCCACACGACCAGCGTCTCGTCGAGCAGGCCGCGCTGCTTGAGGTCGGCCAGCAAACCGGCGACGGGGCGGTCGACCTCGGAGCAATGGCGGATCATGCCGCCCTTCACGTCGCCGTGGTCGTCCCAACTCGTTGAAGTGATTTGCACGCCGTGCACGAGCAGCGTGTGGCGCACGCCGCTCTCGACCATGCGCCGGGCCAGCAGGCATTGGCGGCCGAAGCCGGCGGTGGTGCCGTTGTCCAGCCCGTACAGGTCGCGGATGTGCTGCGGCTCGCCGCTGATGTCCATCAACTCCGGCGCCTCGGTCTGCATGCGAAACGCCAGCTCGTAAGCGCTGATGCGTGCCTCGAGTTCGCTGTTGCCGCCGCGCTTGGCCAAGTGGCGGCGGTTGAGCCACTGCAGCGCGTCCATCTCGCGGCGTTGCCGGATGCGGCCAATGCCCTTGGGCGAATCGAGATTCAAAATCGGCGTGCCCCTTGGCCGCAGCAGGGTGCCTTGGTACGCCGCCGGCAGATAGCCGTTGCTCCAGATCGCCGCGCCGTTGACCGGTGCGCCGCGCGGGTCCTGGATTACCACATACCCGGGCATGTTTTGGTTGCTGC
>CAUZVJ010000041.1:0-12851 GCA_963583225.1 Verrucomicrobiia bacterium | reverse complement strand
CCGTTGAACGGCAGTTCACCGGCCGGTAGCCCGACGCGGGCCAGTTCGAATCCGTTGATCCAAATGGCAAAGCCGTCGTCGTACGTTGCGTGAAACTGCAACGAACCCATGGAGTCCGGCGAGTCCAGTTCAATCTCATGTCGCAAATAGACGGTGGTGTAATTGTTGCGCATGTCGTTCAGCGCGGTTTGGACACCCTCCCGGCCGTAGCCGAAGGGGGCGGTGCCGGTTGTCCATGGGGCGTCGCTGAAGCCCTGTTTTTGCCATTCATTCCTTGGCTCCGAGGCCTCCTTTATGCCCTTGAGCCATTTCCATTGGCCTGATTTTGCCGCAATCCAAGTTTGGAATGTCCCTGTTTCCTGTGCTTGGAAAAGCACGGACTTTAGGCCGGACAATTCACCGTTTACCGCCTCCAACAATTCAACCTTGAAGGCATCCGCCCCTGCAAGGTCGGGTATTTTCAGCGAAACATTCTTCGCCGTTTCTCCCGCTTGAAAAACAAGTTTGCCATCTGCAACCACTTTGCCGGCCTCCCCATTTTTATTCATAACCCGAACCTTGAAACGAGCCTGCACCGGTCGGGTCGAGGGCCGGCTCAGGCCGACGGAAATCCGGCTTGGGGCGACGAGCCGATCCCAGCCCCTGAACCCAATGCCGGGCACAAACGGGGATTCAGATAAAAAGGGCGAAAGCAACCCGGAGTGTGCGGTGGGCTCCCAGACCCAGTTGTCAGGAAACGATTCATGGGGCTTGGAAAGATAATTGCGCTCGATTTTCATTCGGGAGATTTTTTCTGCCCACAAATCCCGGCTCATGCCCCAGACATCCCGTTGATTGAATATGGAAAGGGTGCCGGTCATGGAAAGAAAACCGAGGTGGCCGCCGCCGTAATTATCGCCAAAGCGCGCGCCGACCCCGTTGCCGGTGAGGAGGCAACGCTCCAGGGTGACATTCGGCGAGAGGTAGCCCACCTCGACAGCCTGCCCGCAGTTGATAATGACCGAGTCGAGCACGCGCACGATTTTGTCAGCGCCGGACAGTGCCAAGCCCTCATGAAAGCAGCTCTCAATCCAACAACCGGAAACGGTCACCGTGCCCGGTGAATTCCCGCCGGCATCGATGCCGTCGTCCTTGCACCAGCCGATGAGCGTCCCGGAGATCTCGTGTTCGCCGAGGGTGAAATACAGCGCGTCATTGTCGCCGTCCTCGTAGGTGGCGCTGTCGCTTGGGAAATCGAGCAGCGCGCTGTCACGGATCGTCACGGAGCCGCCGTTGAACTGTCCAACGGTTTGGCACCGCTGCACCACACAGCGGTCCAGCGTGAGTTGGGCGGATTCGCCGTGGAACGCCTGCCCGGCGTTGTCGATGAAAAAGCAGTCCGCGAACGCTCCCTTGGCCCCTTCGCCGAGGAAAAATGCGGCCTGCTCGTTTCGGTGCGTGCCGGGAACATTGTTGGCCACGAACCACCACGAGTTGCCGCCGCTGCCGGTGACAAAAGCCCAACTCGCTTCGGCTGACGCTGCGCTGCCCTTCAGCGTGATCCCGCCCCACGGCGCGTCCGGCGTTTCCGGGCAAAAAACGACCGGCGCTTCCTTCGTCCCCTCGACGATGAGCTTGCCCAGCACGGTCACCTCGGTCTTCGGCGCGAGCTTGATGACGCAACCCTGCTTTATAATGAGGGTGGCACCCTTTGCGACGGTCAAATTGGAGGTCACATGGATTCTGGATCCCTCCTTCCACGTCGTTGATTTTGTGACGGCGCCTTGCACTGCCTGCCACTTGGCATTGCCGATGGTGATCGTTTTGTCTGCGGACAACGGCCCGGCCTTGAAGACAAGTTTTTTCGCTTCAACTTGATCCAGCAATCCTGAGCCGACCCCCCGCTTCATTGCGATGCTGTGCTCACCCTCGAGTTGGCCGTTGAAGTTCACGCGCCGGTTTTGCGAATCCATCATCATGGCAACCATGGGCATCGGCAGCCCGGCGGGGAAGCTCGTGGGCATGAACAGTTCCAGCCGGACGGTGCCTGCGGCGTTCGCGTTCAGCGCTTGGCCGGAGGCGACCGGGGGCAGCGGTGTCCACGGCGGCAGTGCCCACTCCGCTTGGCCACGAGCAGACTGGATCACGAAACGAACCAAGTGGAATTGCTCCCCTTCCGGTCCGGGCCGTTGCTCGACCGAGTTCAACTCGTGAAAGCCGGGGCGGGACACGTCAAACCAGGTTCCCGCAGGGATGCGTTGGCTGTCGAGCCAATGTTTCGCCGGGGCGCTGCCGGTTTTGTTGACGCGGATGCGGACGGAGCCATTGGCGACCTGCTTGTCCGAGATCCCCTCGACGACGATCCCGCCGCTCACCCGCGCTTGGCCAAGCGCAGCCAGCAGGAGCGCCAGCGCTAGGGCAAAACAAAATTGTGATGCAGGTGGATTTGGTCGCATAAAACAACTCCCTCAGTATGGGAAAACCAGCAGCCGGAAGTAGCGCGCCGGCTGATCCCGCTCGATGAGTTCGCGCACCACCACCTCGCCGCTCGCTCCCGGGGCCAGGGTGCGAACCGTTTTCCATTTGTCGTGTTCAAGGTGTTCGCGCGACTCAATGGAGTAAGTCCGGTTGGGTTGTGCCTGAAAACGCAGTTCCAGCTGGTCGTTGTCGCGAACCACCGCCAACTCAAGCCGGCTGGCTTGGTCGCGGGGATTCGTGCCACAAATGAATTCCTGCAGGTTGGTGAGCCCGTCCCCGTCCGGGTCGGCGCCGCCGTCGTTGGATTCCGGGTCGAGGCCATGCGCCAATTCCCACTCGTTCGGCAGTCCGTCCGAATCGCTGTCGGCCTGCGATTCATTGGGCTTACCAGGGGTGGGGATCGTGAGGGACACCATGATGCCGTCGTTGTTTTCTGTATGTTTCAGACCCCGGGACGCGATGCCCTCAAAGTGGGCAAAGCTAGCCATCGTCCCCAAGCCGGTCAAATAGCCGCTGTCGATCTGCGAGAGAAAAAGCGAGCCGCCCGCCCGCCTGATTTCAAAACGCCCGGGAGCGCCCGGCCGGCTGTAATGCCGCTTGGCCTCGAGAACAAGAAAACCAGCGGGCGGGACGACCAGGCCGGTTGGTAGCCGGAACATGGCCAAGCGCGTCGAGCGATTGCTCAGGAACCAGCCGCCGATGTTCACCGCTTGGCCGGCCGGGTTGAACAGCTCGATCCAGCCGTTGTCGCCGCTCATCACTTCGTTGATCCACAGTGGCGGCTCAAGCGGGGCCAGCTCGTTCTCGGCCCTGCCCGGGGAGCCGCCGAGAAACAGGCCGGGCATCCAGCCGGCTTTTGACGACCACACCGCCGCCGCGCTGGTGGGATCGCGCAGGACGAGCGACAGCCCTTGGCCATCGGTCTGGCGGTGCCAGCTTCCCTTGTACGCGACGGAAAACACCGTTTCGCCCCAAGCGGTTTCGAGCCGGATGGCCTCGCCGCTGTTCGACAGTTTTCCGCTCCACGGGCCAAGCACGATTGCCTGCCGTCCTCCCGGCGTTGCCCGGATCAGTCCGGGGTTCTTGGCGATGATTAGCCGCCCGCCGGGCGGCAGTTGCTCGAGGCCGGCCTCTGCGAAATCGTAAGTCATCCCGCCCGCCAGACGCAGGTTGCCTAGAGCCAGGCTGCTCCAGCCTTTGTTTTGAAACTCGATGAATTCCGCGTCCGGATTGTCGGCCGGGTGATACATGATTTCCGTGATGCGAAGGGCATCCCGGAGCGGCTGGATCGACGGGGCGGAGGCGGTGAACTCCACAGGGGCCGACCAGTGGCTGGTGCGGCCGGTGTTGTCCTTGAACCGCGCCCGCACGCGGTAGGTTTTGCCCGGCTCCACCGCGGCCGGGGGGACGTGCACCTGCGGCGTGAACGCGGCCAACTCACCCGAGTCCCACGCGGCGCGCCACTCGAAGAGCGGCAGACGGGCCGGTTGCGCGGCTGGATCGTAACCGGCGTCCACTGCGGCGATGCGCCATCGCATCGAGGCAAACGTGTCGTCGCCCTGGCGGTCGCTGAAGGGGCTCGTTTCAAAAAACAGGGCGTTGACCGGATGCCCATCGGGGCCTTTGTATGTGACCTCCGGCGTTTTGGGGATGCGGACTGAATCCCCCCCGGCTTTTGCCAGTTGATCCAGATAGGCCGCCCGCCCTCCGCTTGGCACAGTGGGACCCGTGCTGCCGAACCAACCCCGAAAGGCAAAGTTTTTCATGTCCCTGACCTTGGTCTCCATGGGGCCGAAATCACGGCCGTTGGGGGCGGAGCGCCAGCGATCCCGGTCCGCCATCGAGATCTCGCCTATGAGGCCGGCCATGTGGTCGATCACGGGGTTGATGACCTCCTCTCTCCAAACCAAGTCGCGAAACTCCCGGACGAAATTGCGATACTCCTGCCGGAAGGCCGCAGTGGCCCTCCCGGAAGTGATGGCGTTTTTCGGGTAGTCGATGCCTTGGCCCCAGTTCGGCCCCCACGACGCATCGGCATCCCACGGCAGCACGGCTAGGCGGCCAAGCGGCGACTCCGTGCTGGGCTCGAAATACCAGGCCCGGTTCTTGGAATGCGAGTCGCGCGGCCAGTAGTCGTAATGCCGGATGGCCTCGCAGACGGTGTGGTAGCGGTACCAGAGATCCCAGTTCACGTGTGAGCGCAGCCAATCCACGGATCGCGTCGGCCGTAGTTGCTGCCGGATGTTTTGAAAATCCCGGTCATCGGTGACGGCGTAGCGTCCCTGGTTGCGCTTGATCTTGTTGCCGTCGAAAATCGCGTCCTTGAGCTTGTACAGGTTGCCGTCCACCAGTTGGTGGGTCTCCAAAAACCGTGCGTCATAATCCTCCATGGCAAGGTGCATGCCCCAGAAGTCGCCGGTGTACTGGCCGTTCGGATTTGCCGGAGCCTCTGTCGGGCCGGTCATGGCGCGAAAATGAAACAAGTGCGTGTAGGGCGAGGGCACACCCAGCAGGTTCCAGAGAAGTGTGTTGATCCCCTCGGTCAGCCCAAAGTTGCCGACGCGCTTGTTGTCGAACATTTTCCCTGTGTTGAGCGTGCGCCACTTGACCGGATAGTCCCGGTCGTAATTGTCTTTCGCTTGCAGATAATGTCCCCGGTTGAACCTGAAACGCATCGACCGTTTCCCGCCTCCCCCGTAGCGGTCGTTGGCTTGGCGCAGCCGGTAACGGATATGGTCGTGAACCACCCCGTCGTAAATAAACGCGCCCTCCCAGTTGAACCTGCTGCGTGCCTCGGTCTTGGCCTTGGGAATCTGGTAGGCCGAGTTGTGGGCGTTGCACTGGTCGAGATCCCGTCCGCGTGTGATCAGCGTGTAGACCGGCAGCGAGTTCATGACATCCGCCGGATAGGCATGGCCCAGGCCGTCCGGGTGCACGGTGCGCTTTGCCGGCTTGAAGGCGGGCACTCCGTTGTAAATGAAAGCCGCAAAGTTCAGCGACGGGTCGTCCCGGTAGGGAACCCGCACCAACGTCGTCCCATCGGTGGCGGTGATCCGATATCTGAAAAGCGTGCGGTTTTCCTGCCCCGGAAGCTGCGCCGAATAAACCCCGTCCCCCGCCGTGGTGTCCTCTTCCAGCCCGTCATCGCGCATGGAGAGGGTGCGCCAGTTTTCCCCGGCTTCAAACTCCGGGTTGGCGGGGAGCGGTTGGTTGGGCTTCGAGAGCAGTTTCGAGTGGGACAGGGGGAAAAAGGCCGGGAGATATTTCCCCGGCACCACCACTTGGTAATGCAGTTGAACCGCCGCCACTCCGTCGGGATCCGTAATCTTCGCGGTGACTCGAAACGGCTGTTTCGCAGGCGGCTGACGGGGGGCGGTTGCAACCTGCCGGATTTGCGGAGGGGCATTTGTGGCAAAGACGGAGTTGCGCTTGCCGGGAGTCGGGCTGGGCGCCGCCGAGGGCGGAGGCGGAACGAGCAGCACCGCGTCGATCGACAGGTCGCTGCTGCCCAGCGTCGCGTTGATGACATGGATGGCAATGACGTTGTTGCCCTTTTTCAGGAGGGAGCCGGGGTCGGGCAAATCGATCAGCTCCCACTCCCGCTCGTGGTCGGCGACGCCGCTGGTTGAGTCGTGCGCCATCGCGCCGTCGGCGACGTGTCGGCGGATCACTTCCTCGCCATTGATCCAGACGATGCAGCCGTCATCCACATAGAGTTTCAGCCGCAACGCCGGAACCGCGCCGGGATCAGGCACGCGAAATTTGTGGCGCAGGTAAACGGTGGAGTAATTGTTCCGCATGTCGTCAAGGCGCGTTTGGTCGTCGTTGTCTCCGTAACCGATGCTGGTGCGGCCGGTTTTCCATTCCTTGTTTTCACTGTAGTCCACTTCCCGCCATGCGGCGGTGCCCCCGGCCGGCGGCGAGTCGCCCTTTTTATAACGCCACCTCCGGTCGTTGTGGTCGATGAAGACGACTTGTTTCCAGGGGGTTCCGCCCGGTGCGGTGCCAACGGTCGAGACCCTCCAGCTCCCGCCGAGGTTGTTGTCGAGGGCGGGGTGGATCAGTTCAATCGAGCCGCCGTCCCCTCCCCCCACCGGCCAGGGAAACTCTCCGCCAAACTCCACCTCATCGACCGTTCGATCCTGCCGATCCCTCAAGACCAGCCTCTCCCCGTCATTGGCCAAACGTCCGCTGTACGGGCCAAGCGCCGCGACCGAAAACACCGATTGCAGCGTCGCGGGATACTCGGACAACACCAGGTACCCGCCCGCCTCCAGCACGGTTCCTTCCGGAAACGTGTAGTCGATGCCCCGGGTGAAGCGCCAGCCGGACAGGTTCACCGGCGTCGGGTTGCGGTTGTGAATTTCAACAAACTCCTCCGGGGACGTCTTGTCGGCCGGCTTGTAATAAATTTCATTGATCACCACGCCTGCCGACAGTTGCGCGGGCAAAACTACGCCCACGACAATCGCCAGGACACCCGCGCTGCGCAGGAGTCTGGGGTCGGCGGTACGATCCCTTGCTGGTGACTGGGTCAATTGACTTTTTTTCCTGTAGAATGGATGCTCGTCGTTTGATTTGGTGCAAGCCAAGCGCTTTGCCAAGCTACTCCGCGTTCAAAGTGTTGGCGAGTGAAAGCTTTGCAGGGGTCGCCAAGCTCGGCTTGGCATCATCTCAGGCTCTCATTTCTGGGCACTGAGCCGGCGGCGAATGCCCCACCTTAGAAGCCCGGGGAAGAACATTTTCAGGAACTGTATGTACCGAAGTTTCCGGGGAATATAGAGCGTTGACTGGCCCCTGGCCATAGCTTGAAGGATGGCGCGGGAACATTCGTCGATGCTCACGCCGGAATCGCTGTGGGCGAGCTTGCGATCGCCCACCGGTTGACCATCCAGCCCGAGGGCGTGTCGGCGCATCTCGGTGCCGCGAATCCAGTCCGGGTAGACCTGCAAAAAGTTGATGCCCGTGCCACCCAACTCGTAGCGGAGCGTGTCGATCAGACCTTCGAGCGCGTGTTTGCTTGCGCTATAGCCCGAGTGGAACGGCACGCCGACCTTGGCCTGAATAGAGGAGATGACCACGACCTGCCCGCGGCTTTGTCTGAGTGCGGCCAGCGCAGAATGAACACAGTGGGCGACGCCAAGAAAATTGATTTCCATCAGGCGGCGAAACAACTCAAAATTTTCGATATCCTCAAACCGTGCCCACATACTTTGGCCGGCGTTGGCAACGAGGTGGTCGAGAGCGCCATACTCAGCAATAACTTTTCCAATGAATTGTTTGCAGTCGTTTTCTACAGTCACATCCCCAGGGAAGATGAGCGTGTTATCGCCAAGCTCACCAGCGGCTTCCTTCAGCCGCCCCTCGTCGCGGGCCATGAGGGCCAGGCGCGCGCCGTGCGTGGCGAGGTCGCGGGCGAGTTGCAAGCCAAGGCCTCTTGAAGCGCCGGTAATGGCGATGGTCTGCCCGGCGAAACTCATTGGTCGGTGCCAGTCGTCTGAATATCATCCTCGCCAAGGCCCCATTCCTTCAGTGTTTCAACGGCCGGGATGATTTTGCCGGGGTTCATAATGCCGTGCGGATCAAGGCCATCCTTGATCGCTTGCACAGCCTTGAGACCGGTTGGTGAAATATCCTCCTCCACCCACGGCAGGTGTTCGGTACCCACGGCATGATGGTGGGAGAGAGTGCCGCCGTTTTTCATGAAGGCATCCTCGGCGGCCTTCTTGACGTGGAGATACTGCTCGATCTCGCGGCCAGCCTGTTGGAGACAGCCGAAGGTGAAATAGAGGCTGGCGCCGGTGTGGTAGCTGTGGCTGATGTGACAACCGACCCACGACGCCACGCCGGTGTCGCGAATGGCGCGTTCGATGTCAGCCAAGCTGTTTTCGTAAAGGGGCAACAAGTTCGACCAAGTCGTCGCCGTTTCGCTGACGTCAGCCATCATGTTGCGATCCATCACGTAATCTCGCAAATGAGGAAAGTCGAATTTTGCCTTGGCAAACGATCGCCCTGGCTCCGCGCCAAGAAAGACACCGTCGTGTTTACGGTAGATGGCCGAGACGCCTCGGCGAATTTTACGGAACGACTCACGGTCGCCTTCGTGCTTGACCACCATCAGGCAGCAGCGGCTGAAGTCGATACCCTTCACCTTTCCGATGTACCACTTGAGCCCCTTGGCGACGGATGCCTTGAAGCCGCTTTTTGGGCTTTTAAAGGCGAAGGACAGCGCGGTCTTTTTTGGATCATTCAAGCGCGTGACGGTGGGCATGCAGTCATGGCGCTGGCAATCATGAATGGCAGTGACGCCGCTTTCGAAGTCGGGGAACAGCCAGCCGTACCAGTCCTCGTGGGATGGCTTTCGGTGCACCTGCACAACGATCTCCGTGATCACGCCCAGGATGCCTTCGCTGCCGATGCAAAGATGGCGTACATCTATGCCGTTGCTGCTCTTGGGCACGGTGCGGGTGACAATGGTCCCGCTGGGCGTGACCATTCGTAGGCTGATGACCATGTCCTCAATTTTGCCGTACCGGTCACTCTGCATCCCTGCAGATCGTGTCGCCACCCAGCCGCCAAGTGTGCTGTGCAAAAAGGAATCCGGAAAGTGGCCAAGCGTGACGCCGTGTTCAGCAAGTTGATCCTCGAGGTGCTGGCCGTAAACGCCGGGCTGGATTCGTGCGGTGAGCGAGTGTTGGTCGACTTCCAACACCCTGTGCATGCGGCACAGGTCCAGGCTGATGACCATGCGGCCATTGCGGTCGCGGGGATCGAGGCAGCCGACGATGTTTGAGCCGCCGCCGAAGGGAATTAGCACCACGCCATGCCCGTGCGCGGCGCGAACAATCGCGGCGACATCCTCCTCGCTCTCAGGGAACACCACGCAGTCGGGGGCATGCTTGACGATGCCGTGTCGCAGCAACCACAGATCCCGGAAACTTTTGCCGGCGGCGTGGATGAGTCGCGTCTTTTTGTCGTCGGCAATCTGATCTTCATCGACCGTGCGCCTGATCGCGCCAAAAAACGGCTCGTTCCATTTCTGTTTCGGCAGATCAATGTCCTCAAATGCCACCGGTCGAGTCCACTCGATCTCTCCGATCTTAAGTTCGCGTTCGAAGTAGGGCCAAAGCTCGGGCTTGTTCGAGTCATCGAAGGTCACATCCTCGTAACCCCAGCCCCACCATTTCATGTGTCGGATTTCAGCGGCCATGGTGTCGATCGTGTAGTGTCTGGATACGCTTGGCCAGTTCGTTGGTGACCCCGGTATAAATCAGCCGGCTGGTCTCGTCCTGCTTGGCCAGGCGCTGCGGATGGACGGATTCGCCAAAGTAAACATGGATGCGCTTGGGCTTGGGGAATTTTCCGAACTTGGGCAGCGAGGCAAACGTGCCATGCATGTAAGCGGGTACGATGGGGATGTTCAACTCGATTGCAATCATTGCGGCACCTTTTTTCAGCGGCGCCATTTCCCCGTCGAGCGAGCGCGTGCCCTCGGGATAGATGATGATGGCGCGACCTCCCGGTTGCAGAAATTCCCGGCAGGCTGCCATCAGTCGGACGATGGTCTGCCGGTTAGACTTCCGGTCGGCGGGAATGAGGTTCATCAGCAGCGGCAGGGAGTTTTTGCGTTTCTTGTTTTCGAAAAAATAGTCCTTTGCGGCGACCATGCCAAACTGGTTGAAACCCATCCCGCTGGCATACATCAACGCGGCGCTGTCCATGTGGCTGCAGTGGTTGCTGCAGACCATGAACGGCGGCTCGGGCAAATTCTTACGGCCGTGTGTGCTGAGCCGGCACCAGAGGTTGAACAGCGCCGTCCCAAACAGTGCGAATATACCATGTAACAGCCGCGCCCTGCCGTGCGGCTGCTCGCGAAGATACGCGAATTCCTCCCAGAGATCCGTGTCCTTGAGCAGCTCCTGGAAAGCCGATGTGCGGTTACCTTCCGAACTTGGCATGGGCACGCGCGAACTCGTTACTGACAATGGCGCCGACCAGCGAGATTTCCAGCGCAAGTGCGGCGGCGCAAATGATCTCCGCCAGCTTACGTGAACTCTTGTCCCCGGTGCATTCCAAAAGCTCGAGATTGCGCCTTTGCTGGTTGAGCCGCGTGGCGCCACCAACAGTCCCCACGGTGATGGACGGCATGCTGAGTGTGGCGTAAAGGTTGTCGCCCTGTTTCTCGTAGGTGGTGATGCCGACACAGTTCTCAGCGACGCAGGCCACATCCTGGCCCAGCGCCAGATACAGTGCGGCGAGCGCGTTGGAGGTATGCAGGTTCAGGCCGACCACGCCGGCCATTTGTGAGCCAAGGTGCTTGTCGATGATGCAGCGCACGATGTCGTCCACACCGACGCGCAGCAGCTTGTGCAGCAGGCGATCCGGCACGGAGAAGCTGCAGATGACGTGGTGGCCGCGTCCATCTATCATGGTCTTGTAGGAGGGATTCTTGTCACCGCAAAAATTACTCTCCACGAGGTAGCGGAACGGCTTGCGCGATTGGTAGTGCTCCATGATCCAACGGCAGGCGGTGTCGGTGGCCATCGTTACCATGTTCTGGCCGGCGGCCTCGGCGGTGTCGTAGTTGAACTCCATCAACACGCGGTTGTGGATGGGGCGATTCTGAATGCGCAGCAGTTTGCCGTGGCGCGTGGTGCTCTCAGCAGCGGCTTGGATTTTCTCCGCGTGCTCATCGACCCACGGCAGAAAGTCGCACGCCTCATCGAGTGTTTCAAAAATGAACACCGGGCTGCGCGAGAGCTGCTGCTTGATATGCCGGCTCGTGATGCCACCGGCGAGATAGGTGAGGTAAAAACCGCGCGTCATCGAGAGCGACAAGGTTCCCTCAAGCGTACAGAGCGGCACGTGAAAATCGCCCTTCGCATAGCTGCCGTCAATGCGAAGCGGACCGGCGATCGAGAGTGGGAGCCCAATGTAGCCAATCTGGTTCTCAGAGAGCCCCTTGAAGTTCTCCGGGTCCTCCAGTGCGAATTCATCCAACTGATGCCCCGTCTGGTCGGCCAGCCATTCCACGCGGCGACGAACGTCTTTCAGCGCGTACCCGCGCGGCGGCGTCACCTTGTTGGTGGGCTTGCCATTGAACCCGAAAGGCGGCGTGTCGGTGTCGGCTTTCTGTTTCACGGTTGTTTGCCTAGTGTTACCTGTGTCGGGACGGAGGATATTTTTCTGTTGATAATAGTCGAGCTAAATCCCGGTTTGCCGCCCTCGAATGGCGATATGTGAACAAAGAACAGGTCTCGAATGTTGTCATTATCCCGCCGGTTCCCGCTGGGTGAGGCAGTGAAACGAGCCGAGGCCCCGGATCAGATCGGTCGAGTCGAGGCCAATGCCCGGCCGCCCGGCGAAGCAGTCGCGCAGGAGGCCCAGCGCTCGTCTGGCCGCAGCGTCGGGGATGTTTTTGGAGTCGTTGGCACCCAAGTCAGGGCAGGGGTTTTCCGGCAGCAGCCACCGTCAGCCGATACCATTCCTCGCGCGACAACAGCAGATCGGCCGCCTTGGTGGCTTCGCGAATGTGGTCGGGGTTGGTGCTGCCGATGATCGGGACGATGCCGGCCGGGTGCCGCATCAGCCATGCCAGCGCGATGGCGGTTGGGCAGCAGTCCTCCTGCATGGCCACGACGTGCAGCGCGTCGCGCACGGTTTGCTCCTGCGAATGGTTGGCTTTGCGGAGCGAGACGGGGGCCTCTCTGCCGAGCTTGCCCTGCGCGAGCGGGCTCCACGCGAGCGGCGTGACGCCGTGCCGCTGGTAGTAGTCGAGCGACCCGTCCTCGAGTGCGTCGTAGTGGAAGAGACTGATCTCGACCTGATTGCAAGTCAGCTTCATCGGGCACGCCGCCTGCAGATGGTCGAGCTGATCCACCGTGAAATTGCTCACGCCGAACTCACGCACTTTGCCGGCTTGTTTCAACTCATCGAACGCCTTGGCGATTTCTTCCTGCTCCATCAGGTAATCCGGCCGGTGCAGCAGGTACAGGTCGATGCAGTCGATGCCGATGCGCTTGAGCGATGCCTCACATGAACTGACAATATGCTCGCGCGAGAGGTCGTAACGGTGCGGTGAGCCTTTGTCGGGATCGCCCTTTTGGCGGATGCCGCACTTGGTCGTGACGACGATGTGGTCGCGCATGCCAGAAACTTCCTTGAGCGTGCGGCCGAACACCTCCTCGACGAGCCCGTCGCTGTAAATGTCCGCGAGATCGAACAGCGTGAAGCCGGCCTCGTAGGCGGCGGTGATGGCGTCGTGGCCTTTTTTCTCGTGCTCGTCGTCGATGGGCGGATGAGTGATCACACCCGTAATGCGCCAGCAGCCGTAGGCCAGCCGGCTGCATTCCAAACTCGATTCTCCCAAGGTGATCGTTTGCATGACTGGCTCG
>CAUZVJ010000040.1:0-12981 GCA_963583225.1 Verrucomicrobiia bacterium | reverse complement strand
AAAGCAGCAGCGCGTCGGTGCCGGAGCTGACGCCGATGGCGTGTTTGGCCCCGACCGACTCGGCGGCGACCGACTCAAACCCGGCCACCTCCGGCCCGAGGATGAACTGCGACGAGTCGAGCACGCGAGCGAAGGCGGCCTTCAGCTCGGCGGCGAGCGGCTGGTTTTGTGCGCTTAGATCGAGCAGCGGGACGTTGATCGGTTCACCCATGGGCACGGCAGTATTCACCGGCGGGTTGGCCAAGCGCAAGTGCATTGCCGTTGACACCGCCCCGTCGCGGGCTGACGCTGCGGCCGTCCGATCCATGAAATTGATTCTCTCCATCCTTCCGATCGTGTGCGCGGCGGCGCTTGGCCAGGCGACCGAGCCGGCCAAGCTGAAGCTGCACTGGGCCAAAAACATGCTGACAATCAGCGGCACGCATCTGCCCGGCAAAGAGATGAAAATCCACTACCTCGAGGCGTATTGCCGGGACAACTCGCAGACGACCGACTGGGGCCGGCACACCGTCGTCGGTCACAAAACACGCTTGCTCTCACGCACCGGGGACGGCTCGCAGCTCCGTCTGCACTGTGACGTGAACGACGGCGTGATAGTCGAGCACGTCATCACCGCCACGCACGACGAGGTCGATTTTCGGCTCACCGCGCACAACCCTACAAATAAACGCTCCGAGGCGCACTGGGCGCAGCCGTGCATCCGCGTCGGCAAATTCAGCGGCACCGGCGCGGACGCGACCGCCGACAAGTATGCCTACATCAAAAAGAGCTTCGTCTATCTCGACGACCGGCGGGCGATAATGCCGACGCAGGGCTGGGCGACGGAGGCGCGCTACATCCCCGGGCAGGTTTGGGCCGGGCCGGGCGTGCCGCGCGCCGATGTCAACCCGCGCCCGCTGCACCCGGACGTGCCGAGCAACGGGCTGATCGGCTGCTTTAGCGGCGACGGCTCGATGATTTTTGCCACCTCGTTCGAGCCGTATCAGGAACTTTTTCAGGGCGTGATCCGCTGCCTGCACAGCGACTTCCGGCTCGGTGGCCTCGCGCCGGGGGAGACGCTGAAAATCAGGGGCAAAATCTACCTCGTCAAGAATGACGAGGCCGCGTTGCTGAAGCGTTACCACAAAGATTTCCCCACGCACAAAGCCCTGCATCGGCCGAAGAAAAAATGATGCGCTTGGGCAAGCGCGTTTTTTAACCGCGAATGCACGCGAATCAACGCGAATGGAATCTCAACTATTCCTTCTCCTGAGAAGGTAGTCGGGCCGGATGAGGGTGAACGCTTAATGACACCGTTTGCGTTCTCCCTCTCCCCGGCCCTATCCCGCTGGGAGAGGGAGCTTGGCCAAGCGCAGTTGGATGGGTTCCTTGGCTGATCGAATCTGCTGTTTTTTGATGCCGACGGCTTGACTTGGCCCGAGTTGTCGGCGATAAAAGTCGCGGTTCATGTTGGAGGATTCAACTGCAAGACAGCAACTTTCGAACAAGGAGAAACGGGACCTCGACGTTGAGATTTCGTTTTTGGAGGGTCTCACCAAGCGCGACCCCCAATACGTCGAGGCGCTCCAATTGCTCGGAGACGATTACACGAGGCGCGATCGCTTCCACGACGGGCTGATTGTCGATGAGCATCTCGCCGGGCTTCTCCCCGAGGACTCGATGGTTTTTTACAACCTCGCCTGCAGCTACTCGCTCACCGACCGGATCGACGAATCCATTACCGCGCTCAACAAGGCTGTCCACCTTGGCTATGAAGATTCCCAATGGATGGACATCGACCCCGACCTGACCAACGTCCGCACCGACCCGCGCTACAAGCGCATTCGCCGCCAACTCGAGGTCAAGTTCAGCAGCCACTGACCCGCGACCCGCGCCATGAAGGTCACCCACAAGGGCACGTCGCGGCACTACCGTACGGTCTCTTTTGACAAGGCGCGAAACCGCGTACGGCTCATCGAGCAGCGACTGCTCCCGCACAAATTCAAAGTCGTTTCCACCGCGGACTACTGCGAAACCGCCCGCGCCATCACCGACATGATCGTCCGCGGCGCCGGTGCGATCGGTGCCACGGCGGCGTACGGGCTGGCCCAGGGCGCGCGGGCCTTTCGCGGGCGCGGACTCAAGGCGTTCGAGCGGCACTTGGCCAAGGTGCACCGCACGCTCGCCGAGGCGCGCCCCACCGCCATCGATCCGCTCAACGCCATGCGCGGCGTGCTGGCGCAAATGACCGGCGACACCGTGGCCGAGCGGCAGGCACAGGCCTTGGCCGCCGCCGGGCAGTTCGCCGATGACGACGTCGCCCACTGCGAGGCGCTTGGCCAACACGGCGAGCCGCTCATCCGCGAGGACGCCCGCGTGCTGACCCATTGCAACGCCGGCTGGCTGGCGTTCGTGGACGTCGGCTCCGCCACCGCGCCGATGTACGCCGCGCAGGCCAACGGCAAATCGTTTCATGTTTTTTGCGACGAAACCCGGCCTCGCTCGCAGGGCGCCATCCTCACCGCTTGGGAGCTGGCGCAGCAGTGCATCGCGCACGACATCATCACCGACAACGCCGCCGGTCACCTCATGCAGCGCGGCGAGATCGACCTCGTCATCGTCGGCAGCGACCGCACGCTGGGCCGCACCGGCGAGGTGGCCAACAAGATCGGCACCTACACCAAGGCCGTCCTGGCCAAGCGGCACGGCATTCCGTTTTATGTCGCCATCCCGCTCTCGACCATCGACTGGGAACTCGAGTCCGGCCAAGCGATCCCGATCGAGGAGCGCGACGAAAACGAAGTGCTAAGCGTTTGGGGCGCGACGCCGGGCGGCCGTCGGCAGCAGGTGCGCCTGGCCAACCCCGGCAGCAGCGCGCGCAACCCGGCCTTCGACGTCACGCCGCCGGAATTGATCACCGGCATCATCACTCCGCTCGGTATTTTCAAGCCGCGCCAACTCTGGAAATACCGCGCCAAACTTGGCCAAGCGGCGGCAATTTGCTGACCGCACTCGCGCTTGGCCAAGCGCAAAATAACCCGTTGCGTGGCCGAGAGGACTGATGTAGATTCCACCCTCGCTGTCGATTTTCACCCAGTAAAACAATGAAAAAACAGACATCCCCCACCATCGTCGCCGGGTTGGCCTTGGCCGCCCTGCTTTTCTGCGGAACCGGCTTGGCCAAGGCCGAACCGCACCACGACTTGGCCCACCAGATCGAGGCCGAACTGGTCCAGATCGAGGTTGAGGCGCTGCTTGAGAAATTCAAGGAACTGACCAGGCGCACCCATCAACTGGAACTGGAGCGAGTCAATCTGGAGGTGGAAGCCGAGACGGCGCGGGGCGAAGAGGAACGCGCCGAGCTGGAGCAGCACCTACGCAGAGTGCACATGACACGGGAACGACTAGAACACTTGCGCCGTGAGACGCGGGAGAAACTCGTCCATATGGCTGCGGAACTCACCCACCGCGAGCGCGGCGAGGAACGCGAACGGCATCGTGAAAACGCCGGGCTTGAGGAACGCCTGCATCACCTCGAGAGGGAAATCGAGGAGCTGCGCGAAGCCGGCAAGCACGACCGCGCCGATCAACTGGAACGCCAAGCCAACGAAATCCGCGAGCACTTCGCCAACCGCGAACGCCGCGGCCGGGAGGGGCGCGGCGAACGGGAGCATGCCCAGGCTGAATTGCGGGCGCATTTCGAGCAACTGCAGGGCAAGCGCCGAGAAGCACTGGCACATCTCGAGGAATTGATGGTCGCGGCCAAGCAGGTCGAGGGCGACGGCGAGGAGGCACAGGCAAAACGCCATCAGTTGGAGGATCGCGCCGCCGAGGTGAAGGCTCACCTTGGCGAACTCAACGAGCAGCTCGAGGAAATCGAACACGCCTTCCGGGAGCGCGGCCGCGAACGTGAACGCGGGGAGCGAGAGGGACGCGAACGAGATGAGGAACGGGATGAGGAACGGGATGAGGAACGGGATGAGGAACGGGATGAGGAACGGGATGAGGAACGGGATGAGGAACGGGATGAGGAACGGGAGCGCGAGGAGTGACTCCGGGAGTCACTCCCTGTTCTCGATCGCCTTGGCCAAGCGCGCGATCTCGCCGCCCAACCGGAGGCGCGTCATCTTGGCATTGAGCTTCTCGCTCAGCGAAGCGCACAGCTTGAGGAAGCAGTCGGTGCCCGGTTCCTCCTGCAACTGATTCCCGGAAAAATCCTTGAAACACTCCTGCCGCAGATTCGTGAGTTCATCCTGCAACCTCTGGAGTTTTTCCATGTCGTCCCCCTTTTTTTCGGTGTCGAGAGTCATCTGCTGCCGCTCAATCTCGATGACCCCACGGATGTAATAGTCGAGCCGGGTCTCCTTGGTTCGGTCTTTTCTCTTTTGATACCACTGAAAACCGAAGAATCCTGCAACGATGAATGACACAAAGAACGAGCGCATGCTCTCCCACATATCGACAATCTCGGGTCGGATAAATGTGCGGGTGTCCGGCTCGTAAACCCACTTGGCACCCTCGTGAACCGGGAAAAACGGGCGGGCGCTGGCGAACGGTTTGCCCTGCTCAAACAACTCGCCCAGCCGGTTCTCCTTTTGAAACGGCGTCTTGAGAATTTCCTGCGTGATCTTTTCCACGAGGCCGCTTTCGACATCGCCGCGCGTGATGAGATGCGCGCCGGTCGCCACGGTTTCGATGTCTGCCCGCGGAACCGCCCCGCCCTCAAACCGGTAGATGCCGCGCGGCACTTTGAACGGCGACAAGTGCAGCTCCATCGCCGCCAGCGCCTCGTTGTTCGGGATGCTCAGGAATCGAATCCGCCCGGTGCGGGCCAATGTTTGAAACACGTCCGCCTGCATGCCGACGGTGATGAACGCGGCATCCAGCTTGTCCGCCTCGAATGCGCGGATGAGTTCCAAGTAATTCAGGTTCAAGTGTTCTTCGCCTGGAGTGATGTTGAAGCTTTTGAGCAGCAGCCGCGACATCGGGTAGTCGGCGGAAAGTTTCAGGCCGAGATTGACCGACTTGCCCTTCAAATCCTGCAACGACTTGATACCGCTCCCGACCCGAACGGCGATGTGCAGCGGCTGTGAATAAAGATTGGCTACAAACGCCACCTGTTCGAGCTTGGCAGGATCAATTTTTTGGGCGTTCTGTTTTAGCAGTGCCGGGGCGAACTCTTTCAGGTTTTCTCGGGAGCCCGGCTGGAACAACGCGAAGTCAACTTTACCCTCCGCCACCAGTTTCAAATTTTCAAGCGACCCGTCGGTGGTCCGCACCTTGACCGTGCGACCAAGCCGTGTGAGCACGTTAGAGAGGCTGAGCGCGATAGGGTGGTACAAGCCTTTCTCCGGGCCACCGGCGATAACGATGGTACGGTTTAGGGCGGTTAAAGCCTTTACGAGTTGATACAGCGGCACGCAGATCAACACAGTCAATAGGCCAATAGTGATCCATTTACGTTTCATGCCGTGAAAAATTTCTTGGGAAATCATATCGCTTGGCCAAGCGGCGTGCAAGTTCTCAGTACCCGGCCAAGCGGGCGCATTTTTTGATGGCGGCGGGGGCGGTGCTCGCCGACATTGAGTGCGTGACGCATTCTGCCTTACAGGGAGCCAGCGTGCTGGTGGTCGAGGACGAGCCGCTTCTGCGAAGGCAGGTGGCGGCCGCGCTTGAGCAGCATGCCGCCGACGTGACCGCCGTCGGCACGCTCGACGAGGCGCGCCGCATGATTCAGTCGCTGCCGTTCGACTTCGCGTTGCTCGACGTCAACCTGCCGGACGGCCTCGGCACCGACCTTTTGAGCGAGGGCGTTTTTTCCCCCAACACTGCCGTCGTCGTTTGCACCGCCGAGGGCGGCGTGCAGGGCGCGGTCGAGGCGATCAAAAACGGTGCGCAGGATTATTTGCTCAAGCCGGTCGATCCCGCCGTGCTGCCACTTGTGCTGCACCGTGCCAAAGCCAGCCGCCAATCCGCCCGCTTGGCCGAGCACGAACGCCACGACCCCGCCGCCACCGGCGAGCGTCTATTTTTCGGCGACGCGCTTGGCCCGTTCCGCCGACAACTCGACAAAATCATCGCCGCAGATGAGCGGCTTGGCCGCGATCTTTCGCCGGTGTTGCTCGAGGGCGAAACCGGCACCGGCAAAACCAGCATCGCCCGTTGGCTGCACCATCACGGCCCGCGTGCCGACGCCCCGCTGGTCGAGGTGAACTGCCCCGCGCTGCCAGAGACCCTCGCCGAGTCGGAACTTTTCGGGCACGAACGCGGCGCGTTCACCGACGCCAAGACGGCACGTATGGGCCTCTTCGAGGCGGCCAAGGGCGGCACGCTGTTTCTCGACGAACTGGCGAGCCTCTCGCTTGGCCTGCAGGCAAAGGTGCTCAAGGCGATCGAGGACAAGCGCATCCGGCGACTCGGCGGCAACAAAGAAATCGACGTCGATATCCGCATCATCGCTGCGAGCAATCGCGACCTTGGCCAAGCGGTCGCAGACGGGCAATTTCGCGACGACTTGCTTCATCGCCTGAGTTTGTTCCGCTTGGTCATCCCGCCGCTGCGCGAGCGCGGTGAGGATATTTTGAAGCTGGCCGAGCAACTGCTCGCGCAGCTATGCCGCCGGCACCGCATCGCCGCCAAGCCGGTCAGCGCCGAAGGCCAAGCGCGGCTGCTCAGCCACGCCTGGCCGGGCAACGTCCGCGAACTCAGCCATGAACTCGAGCGAACGATCGTTTTCGAGGAAGGCGACGAGTGGGACTTTGCCGTGCTCCCCAGCCCGGCGGGAACGGTGGCCAACGAGACGGCGGCAAGCGGGGCGCTCAATCCGAATTACGATTTCCCCGGGGAAGGTTTTTCGCTGGACGCCACCATCGACGAACTCATCCGGCGCGCCATCGACCAAGCCGGAGGCAACGTCTCCGCCGCCGCCCGACTCCTCGGCGTCTCCCGCGACTACATCCGCTACCGCCAAATAAACGGGTAGAGCATGCGCCCTCGCGTGCCGGCTTGGGCACCCCGCCCAAGCCAAAGCCGCGCACAGCGCCGCACTCCATGACGCTGCCGCGATCATTGAAATATCCTTCGCGGCCCTCTGCGACTCCGCGATCTCTGCGTTTAAATAACTACCGCCCAACCTGTCGCTGCGCGTATTTGCCGAGGAGGTCGGTTTCGAGGTTGACCGGGTCGCTGGTTTTGCGCGTGCGCAGGTTGGTCACTTGGCGGGTGTGCGGGATGATCCACACGGCGAAACCGCGCTTGCGCAGCTTGGCCACGGTGAGGCTGATGCCGTCGATCGTCACCGAGCCTTTCGGCACAAAACCGGTCATCAACGACGCCGGCGCATCGACGTCGAGCAGCCAGTCTTTGCCCTGCTTTTCCCACTTGCGAATCTTGCCGACGGCATCGACGTGGCCGGTGACGAAGTGGCCGCCCATTCGCTGGCCAAGCGTCATCGCACGTTCGAGATTCACCGCCGAGCCTAGACGCAACGCACTTAAGTTGGTCACGTCCCACGTCTCGCGCAGCAGATCGAATTGAAAACCGCGCGACTTGCCGCGCTTCGTTACCTTCGTCGCGGTAAGACAGCAACCGTTCACCGCGATGCTGTCGCCGGTGTTCGTCCCGCCGAGGCAAACGTCCGCCGAGACGGTCAGCGTCACGGCGTCGGTGCCGTGTTCGATGGCTTCGATTCTGCCTGTTTCCTCGACGAGTCCCGTGAACATTTTTTAGGTCTGCGCGTCGGCGACGCGGGCGGTGAGCATCAGGTCGGGGCCGAGATTTCGCCAGCGGATTTTTTTGAGTGGCAGCCCCTTGGCCAAGGGCAACCCCTCACCCGCAACCGCCGTCCGGGCGTCGCGGCCACCGAGGATTTTTGGCGCGTAAAAAAACGCCACGCGCTTGGCCAAGCCGGCCTCGATGAACGCGGCGTTCGTTTCGCCGCCGCCCTCGACCAACAGATGCGTACAGTTTTGTTGGCCCAATTTGCGGAGCAACGACTTGAGATTAAACTCCCGCTTGGCCACGGGACAGGTGATCACGCGGCAACACTGCTTGAGCTTGGCCAAGCGCTTGGCCGGAGCATCGCGCGAAACGACGACGGTCGTTTGTTCGCCCAGCACTTGCGAATCGAACGGCGTGCGCGCCCGCGGATCGAGAATGATGCGGCGCAGGGCTGGCCCGCGCCACTCGGTTTTGGGGCGGCGAATGTCGCGCAGCGTTAGGCCCGGGTTGTCGGCGATGATCGTGTTCACGCCGACGAGAATGGCGTCGGCCTCGTGGCGAAGTTTCATCCCTTCGCGGCGCGCTTCCGGGCCGGTGATCCATTTCGACTCACCGCTGGCGGTGGCGATTTTGCCGTCGAGCGTCATCGCCGCTTTCACCGTCACAAACGGCAGCCCGGTGGTGATCCAGTGGTTGAACGCGACGTTGATTTCGGCCGCTTCGGCGGTGAGCAAGCCATGCTCGACGGCAATGCCTTTTCGCTTGAGCCACCGAAAGGCGCGCCCGGCGTGTTCGGGATTCGGGTCGGCCCCCGCAACGACCACCCGTGAGATGCCGGCCTCGATGATAGCGCGCGTGCAGGGCGGCGTGCGGCCACTGGTCGAGCACGGCTCGAGCGTGACGAAGAGGGATGCGCCCTTGGCCGCGTGGCCTTTGCGCTCAGCATCGGCGATGGCCTCGATCTCGGCGTGTGGCAAACCGGCGCGCCGATGCCAACCGCGTCCGATGATCTGCCCGCGCTTGGCCAAGACTGCGCCGACGAGCGGGTTGGGCGACGTCTCGCCCTTGGCGCGCTTGGCCAAGCGCAACGCCTCCCGCATTAGTTGTTCATCGCTTGGCATTTTGGGGCTATCGTGGATCGGTCAGGGATAGAGGATCGACTTCTCCCAACCGTCGCCGGCTTTTTGGTAAAGCAGCCGCTCGTGCAGGCGGGCGTCGCCGTGGAGCCAGAACTCGACATCGCACGGCTGCAACCACCAGCCGGACCAATGCGGCGGGCGCGGCACATCGGCACCTTCCGGATACTTGGCCTGCAACTCCGCCAGGCGCTGCTGCAACTCGGCGCGGGAAGCCATCGGCGACGATTGAAGCGACACCCAGGCGCCGACCCGGCTGCCGTGATCGCGGCTGGCGAAGTAGGCGTCCGCCTCCGCGTCGCTGACCGGTGCGACGGTGCCGCTGATGCGGATTTGCCGCCGCAGGTTTTTCCAGTGAAAGCAGATTGAGGCGTGAGGGTTCTCTCCCAACTCGGCGGCCTTGCGGCTGTTCATGTTGGTATAAAACGCGAAGCCGCCTTCGCTGACGCCCTTGAGCAGCAGCATCCGCACACTGGGCCGGCCGCTGGCGTCCGCCGTTGCCAGGGCAAATGCCGAGGGATCATTCGGCTCGGCTTGCTGCGCCTCCGCGTACCATGCGTTGAACAGCGGCAGCGGGCCGGCCTCGTCGCCGAAAACAGCGCTCAAGCCAAGCGGGCTGGATTCGTCGCGTTGTGTCACGGCTTCTCGATCGCTTTGCCGGCGGCTTTCCATCCCTTGAAACCGGGGGCGAGATCGACGAGATACTTGAAGCCCATCCCGGTCATTTTTTTGCAGGCGCGAGCGCTGCGGACACCCCCGGCGCAATAGACGAGGTAGAATTTATCCTTGTCGAGCTTGGCCACTTCGTCGGCGAAGTTGGGCGAGAACCAGTCGATCCACTCGGTGCCGGGGAGATGGCCGGCCTGGTACTCGGGCGTGGTGCGGACGTCGAGCAGCGTGAGCTTGTCGGCCTGCCACATTTTCTCGAACAGCTCGACACCGATGCGGAACGGCTCGCCGGCTTCGACGCCGTACTTGGCTGCGATGTCGGCTGCGCCTGGCTTGGCGTCCGCGCCGAGGCACCAGGCGACGGCGTTGGTGACGAGTTTGGTGAAGTTCGGGTTGGCGAAATCGGTGGCGTGGCCAAGCGACGTGTAAAATGTGCGGTTGCCCTTGTAGCTGTGCGTCCACGCAACCGGCTCGGCGGGATGTCCCTCGACGCTGCCGGTGAGCAGCGGCTTGGCCGCCTTGGCCAACGGCGCGTTTTTGTAAAGCGAACCTCCCATTTTGAATTTGCCCGCGACGCCGCTGAGGATCGGATGCCCCTTGGCCGCCGACACGACTGTGGCGGTGCCTGACAGATTATTTTTGTGGTGGCCGTGGTAGTTGCCGCCGAGGACGAGCTTGTCGAACTCGAGCCAGTTTTGGATGGCGTGGCTGGCGGTGCGCAGGCCGATGACCGGTTTGCCGGACTCGACGTATCGCTTCACTTGGCCAAGCTGCCCAGCGGGGAGCTGCATTCGGCGTGCGAAGAGGATCACGAGATCCGCTTGGCCAAGCGCGTCGAGGCTTGGGAAGCGGTGTTCCCCCTCGCGAACGATCGTCGTGCAGCGATAGCCGTGCTGCTGTTCCAGCTGCTTGGCAAACTTGGGCAGCGTGGTCGCCGAGCCGTACAGCGACTCGCCACTGAGCAGGACGATGTGCGGCTTGGTTTCAGCGGCGGGAAGGTTGGCCGGGCACAAAAAAAGCCCGGTGGCGATGAAGACAAATCGAGTCAGATATTTCATAGGCAAAAAAGAAGATCCCAATTCGGGGCGGTAAAGATTCCCCATGACAGCCAAGCTGTCCAGCCGACAGTGTGAAAACAGGGTGAACAACATGTGCAAAAAAACTTATTTAACGCTATTGACACACTACATGTTGTATACTCTTCTTCGGCGGCCACACTCGACTGTGTTGGCTTGGGATTATGCGTTGCCCGAAGTGCGGTTGTGTTGAAGACAAGGTGGTCGATTCACGCTCGTCCAAGGATGGACTGGCTATTCGCCGCCGCCGCCAATGTCTCAAGTGCAGCCAGCGTTACACCACCTACGAGGAGATCGAGCGCGGCAACCTGATGGTGATCAAGGACGGCGGTGCCCGCGAACGATTCTCGCGTGACAAGCTCGAGTCCGGCATCAAGGTCGCCTGCCAAAAGCGCCCGGTCAGCGCCGACGCCATCGAGCAAATGATCCGCGAAGTCGTGAACGAATTGTATGATGAATTTGACGGCGAAGTGCCCTCAAAGGCGATCGGCAGCAAAGTGATGTCGAAGCTCAAGAAACTGGATGGCGTCGCCTACGTCCGGTTCGCCAGCGTGTATTGGCGGTTCGATGACGCAGCCGAGTTTCTGGAGGCGGTCCAGAAATTCGGAACCCGGGATGATACAGCTACGATCCAACTACCTGGTTTTTAGGATGTCATCCGGAGAGTTGCTCCCCTGCTCGGCGGAGGCCATCACCGAGGAGTTGCTGGGCGACGCCATCGACCTCATCGAACCTCAGACCATTCAGGAGGTGCTTAAGGCGGTGGTGCACTACTTCCGCGAGGAACACAAGCACTCGAGCGTGTCGGTCGACCAGTTCTCCAGTGCGCTGGGCAAGGTGCTCCAGGGCTTCGGGTTCGACGTGGTGTTCGACGAGGATCCGAGGGTGAATCTTCACATCGAGAAAACCGACCTGAGCAAACTGGCCACCGAGACCACCGGGCAGGGCTTCGAGCTGTTTTTCTTTCAGCAACTTCGCAAGGAAGTGCGGGCCAACCTCCGCCGCTCGCCCAACATCATCCAGTTCAGCGGGCTGAAGGATTGCGTCAAGAAGATCGTCGGCGCGGAGCGCTGGTGCAGTCGTTGCCGACGGCTGCATGGGCAAATTGTCTCCTACCTGCGCACCTGCCTCGATCATGATTCGCGCAGGGACTGCTCGCTGCTCATCAAGTAGGGTGTTCCGTTTTTCAGGTCGAGATGACCATTGAGCAAATCCAGTCAGACGAGGCGTTGCGGTTGCGCGAGTTCCCGGTCGCCCGTGACACGGTGTACCTCGCCCACGCGGGCGTCTGCCCGTTGCCGGCGCGTGCGCGGGATGCGATGAGCAACTACGCCGCAGCGTGCACCGGCGGCGACCAGGAGGATTTCATGCCGCCGAACCTGCTGCGCGACACCCGGCAGCTCGCCGCCGGTTTGCTCGGCGCGGAGTTGCGCGAAATCGCGCTGGTCGGGCCGACCTCGCTTGGCTTGAGTTTCATCGCGCAGGGCCTCGACTGGCAGCCGGGTGACAACATCATCGTGCACGGCGACGACTATCCGTCGAACGTTTATCCGTGGATGGCGTTGGCCGAAAAGGGCGTCGAATTGAAGCGGATCAAGCCAGGCGCGCCCGGGCGGATCGAGCCGGAGGATGTGCTCGCACGGATCGATTCGCACACGCGCATGGCGGCGTTGGCCTCGTGCCATTACGTGTCCGGCTACCGGATCGACATCGACGCGATCGGCCGCGAACTGCATTCGCGCGGCGTCCTGTTTTGTGTCGATGGCATCCAAACGATGGGTGCGTTCCCGACGCCGGTGGAGCATGTCGATTTCCTCGCCGCCGACGCGCACAAATGGATGCTCGGCCCGTGCGCCTCCGGCATCCTTTACGTGAAGCGCGAGGTGCAGGATCGGCTCAAGCCGGTGGTGCAGGGCTGGCACAACCTGAGTTGCCCGGATTTCATCGCGCAGGAGACGCTCGACTACAAACCGGACGCACGGCGTTACGAGGCCGGCACCGCCAACCTGCTGGGCATCGTCGGCCACCACGCCTCGCTGCAAATGCTCGATGCGCTTGGGCTGAACAACATCGCCGACGATCTCCTGGCCAAGCGACGGCGACTCGTGCCGGAGCTCCTGGCCAAGGGCTGCGACGTGATGCACTCCGACGTGCCGGAAGCCAACGCCAGCGGCATCGTGGCGTTCAGCAAGCCGGGCGAGGACATGGCGGCGCTCGCGGAGCGGCTTGGCCAAGCCGGCTTCAAGGTTTCGCTGCGAATGATGCGCGACGGCTCAAGGCTCATCCGACTTTCACCGCACTTTTACAACACCGCCGCCGAGCTGGATCGCCTGCTCGAGGGCCTTTGATCATTCCGCCGGTTTTGGGCCGACATTGGGGACGAGGAAGGGGGCGACGAGGAG
>CAUZVJ010000039.1:0-13250 GCA_963583225.1 Verrucomicrobiia bacterium | reverse complement strand
GGTTAGTCTTGAGCGGTTCTTTAAGCTGGTGACTCCGGCCAACCCATAGCGCGCCGATGAGTTGTTTTCGGCTTCGAACCATCGCCGCGCTTGGGTTCACATGGCCAGGCGCGGTTTTGGGCGTGGTCGTCATCAATGAGATTCATTACGACGCCGATCCAAAAACGGATGCGCTCGAGTTTGTCGAACTCCACAATGCCGGCGGAAAGGACGTCGACCTCTCCGGTTGGCGTTTTTCCAGCGGCATTCAATACACCTTTCCGGCGAACACGACCCTTGAGCCGGGCGGCCAACTGGTTGTCGCCGAGAACCCGACGGAGCTGCGTCGCAAGTTCACGCTAGGCGCGTCGGTTGTGTTCGGGCCGTACATCAACCGGCTCTCGAACGGGGAAGTGCTGACACTGCGCGACGCGGCGGATCGGCGCGTTGACCGGGTGGACTACGGCTCCGGTTTTCCCTGGCCAACGGCGGCGAGTGGCGCGGGCAGTTCGATGGAGCTGATTCATCCCTCGCTCGACAACGACCTGGCTGGTTCGTGGCGTTCGTCAGGACTGCGAGCTGTTTCCAGTGAACCGGTTACGTTCATCGCTGCCGGGCAATCGGGCTGGCGATACCGCGAAGGCACCACCGAGGCGTCCTCGCCGCGATCCGCCTGGCGCAAGATCGATTTCGACGAGGACAACAGTTGGAAAAACGGCCGGGCACCCATCGGCTACGGCGATGGCGACGACCGAACGACGATCTCGATGCAGGGCAAGTTTTCGTCGGTTTTTCTGCGGCGCGTATTCGACGTGAAAGCGAACGAAATCCCGGCGCGGTTGGCGTTGCGGGTGTACGTGGATGACGGCGCGGTGGTTTGGATCAACGGCAAAGAGGTCGCGCGGGTCAGCGTCCCGGGGGGCGTACTCCGGTACAACTCGTTCGCGAACAGTCACGAGGCCGCTTGGGAGGAAGTCGTGATCTCGAACCCGCGCGAAATTCTGCAATCGGGCAAAAACATCATCGCCATTCATGCGTTGAACACGACATTGAGCAGCAGCGATTTTTCGATCGATGCCGAGTTGCGCACGCCTGATCCCGGCGGCGTCTCGGGAATCCCGACACCGGCGGCGGTCAATTCTGTGTTCGCCAAAAACGCACCGCCACAAACGCGACAAATAAAACATGAGCCAATGCAGCCAGGCGCGGATGTGCCGGTTCGCGTGAGCGCCAAGGTGAGCGACCCGGATGGCGTCGCCTCGGTGACGTTATTTTATCAGTCAGTCCGGCCCGGGAATTACATCCGAAAAACAGACAACCGTTACGAAAAAGGATGGGTGGAGTTGCCGATGACCGCTGCCGCAGCGAAAGACCCGGTGTTCTCGGCGATCATTCCGCGAAACGTGCAGGAGCACCGCAACCTCGTGCGATACCGGATTCGCGTCGAGGACAAACTGGGCAATTCGGTGACGTTGCCTTACGCCGATGATGAGCAACCGAACTTCGCCTACTTCTGCTACAACGGCGTACCGTCTTGGGTCGGCTCAAATCGTCTTGGAGGGAAAACCGAAACTTTTCCCGGCAGCGTGATGAGTTCGCTGCCAACGTATCACTTAATCGCCGACAGCAGTGACGTCACCAATTCACAGTACAAAAGTGCGTTTGATTCGGTGCATTTCAACGGGACGCTCGTTTACGATGGCACGGTTTACGACCACATCGAGTTTCGGAATCGCGGCGAGTTTTCGACGTATGTTTCCGGCAAGAACAAGTGGCGATTGTATTTCAACCGTACGCGCGGGCTGCAGGCGCGTGACAATTACGGGAGGAAATATAAGCAACCAAGGAAGACGATTAACCTCAATGGATGCGCCTCGCCGTGGATGCCGGTCAACCGGGGCATGGCCGGGATGGAGGAGGCGATCGGCTTCAAGTTGTACAGCCTTGCGGGCGGGTTGGCGCCGCACGCCAACTTCGTGCATTTCCGGGTGATCGATGGCGTCAAAGAGGCCCCGACCGGGCAGCGCACCTCGCAATACGGGGGAGATTTGTGGGGTCTGTACCTGTGCGTCGAGCACACGGACAGCCGGTTTCTCGGCGAGCGCAACCTGCCGGATGGCAACGTGTACAAGATCGAGCGTAGCAATGGCGACAAGCGCAATCAGGGCCCGACTCAACCGATCACTCCGTCGGATTGGAACAGTTTCCGAAGCGGTTACGGTCGCTCGCAGTCGCTTCGGTGGTGGCGCGACAATCTTGACTTGCCGACGTACTACACGTTCCGCTGCGTGAACCGGATCATCGGCAACGTGGACATCCGCGAAGGATGGAACTCGGTGTTTTATCATCACCCAAACGGCCGCTGGCATCCGATACCGTGGGACTTGGACATGTTGATTATTCCAGAGACGCATTGGCAGGGTTCGCTCAACATTGAACGCTGTCTGAGCCAGCACAAAGCATTGAAAATTGAGTTCAAAAATCGTGCCCGCGAGTTGCTCGATTTGCTGCTCGATGACGCTTCGCCGACCGGTGGTCAAATTGGCCAGTTCATCGACGAGCATGCGCGCTTCATCAATCCGCCGGGCGATCCACTGACCTTTGTCGATGTTGATCAGTTCATGTGGAATTACCACCCGAAAACCGCCGGCAGCCATCGCGGGCAGTTTTACGTTTCGCCAAAAAGTCAGGGCAACCGGGGCGGCACATGGACGCGACGGCTCAAGAGCAAGGATCACGAGGGCATGATGCAGCACATGCTCGGTTTCATGACCGACACTGACACCGGGCGATGGGGCATCGGCGACGGCGACCCACGCGGCTACGGCTACAACTACCTCGAGTACGAGGCCAAGTTCACCGACATCCCCAACACGCCGGTGATCGGCTATGTCGGGCCGGATGGGTTTCCGCTGAACGAACTGCGGTTCGAGACGAGTCTGTTTGAACCGGGCCGATCGACCAACAACAAAAAGTTCACCGGCATCCAGTGGCGCTTGGCGGAGGTGTCCAATCCCAACACGCCGTTTTTCGAATTTGGCCAACCGTGGAAATACGAGGTGAATGCGGCTTGGGAATTGGAGGCCGATAAGTTCGTCCAGATCGTGGCTGTCCCGCAAAGCGTCATTCGCAAGGGCGGCACTTACCGCGCGCGTGTGCGGATGCGTAACGGCACGATGGCGTGGAGCCATTGGTCAGCGCCGGTGGAGTTCGTCGCCGGCGAGCCGCACTTGACCGACCTCGGGGCGAATCTGGTGTTCAACGAGATCATGTATCATCCGCTTGGCCAAGCGGGCGTGAGTGCCGGCGAGTTTGAGTTTCTCGAATTGAAAAACGTCGGCGAAACTCCGATTGACTTGAGCGGGCTGTTTTTTAGCAGCGGCATCCGGTTCGTTTTTCCCGAGGGAAGCACTCTCACCAGCGGCGAACTTTTTTTGCTCGGCAAAAACCGGGCGGCACTGCAGAGCCGTTATCCCGGCTTGGCTGTGAACGGAATTTTCGAAGGCAACTTGGCCAACGATGGGGAGAAGATCACGTTGTCGGCCGGGCTTGGCGCGCCGGTGCTCAGCGTGGCGTATGATGACGCCGCACCGTGGCCGGAGCAGGCAGATGGCTTCGGTTTTTCATTGGTCGCCGATGCCGGGAGCGAGATTGGTTTTAAGGTCAGCGCAACTCCCAGTGGCACCCCGGGCCTGGCCAATTCTGCCCCCGAAATGCTGCTGGCTGTGGTGCGGTTGCCCAACGGCAAAGTGCGGTTGAGTTTTGCGGCGGAAGCGGGTCGGAGCTATTCGCTGTTGGCCACTCCGGCGCTTGGCCAAGCGTGGGAGTCGATTGCCAATTATTCACCCAAGTCGAGCGGCACGCTCGCATTCGTCCACTCCGTGAAGGCCGGTCGGGAGCGGTTCTTCAAACTGGTCACTCCGGCCAAGCCGTAGCGTTACAGTTCGTCTTTCGACTGAATGATTTTTCCGACGAGGCCGTACTTCTTGGCTTCCTCCGGTGTCATCCAAAAATTGCGATCGGTGTCCTTGGCGATGGTCTCGATCGCTTGGCCTGTTTGGTCGGCGAAAATCTGGTTGAGCCGCTCGCGCATCTTGACGATTTGCTCCGCCTCAATGCTGATGTCCGATGCTTGGCCGCCGACGCCGCCGCTGGGTTGATGCAGCATGTATCGGGTGTTCGGCAGACTGTATCGATCCCCAACTGGCGGGGCGGCGTAGATGAGCGCACCGGCGCTGGCAACACAGCCGGTGCCGACGATCTTCACGCGCGGTTTCACGAACCGGATCATGTCGTGAATGCTGTCGCCCGACTCCACATGGCCACCGGGCGAGTTGATGAACACCGTGATGCCGTCGTCCGACTCAGAGGCGAGCAACTGTAGCTTGGTGCAAAACTCACGCGCCACTTTCTGGTTGATCTCGCCGTACAGCATGATGGTTCGCGACTTGAGGAACAGTTCCTCAAGCTTGCTCATTGAATCCTTTTCGTCTTTTTTGTCCTTGCTCATCGTGGATACACGCGGCGTTCCCGCGCGGGGCGCGGAGATTGATTGCTCGCCGCCCAGGTGTAAAGGAGGGAATCAGTTCTCGCCACTCGGCAGCAGATCGGCGGGAAGCTCCGGCGTGGCTCCCTTGCGGGAGGCGACGAACGCCCCGAGCCGGTTGGCCAAGTCAGCGGTTTGCTGGAGCGGCCAGCGGCGGACGGTTCCGTGCAGGATCGCCGCGCTGCAGGCGTCGCCCGCGCCGACCGAGTCGGCGTCCGGCTCCGGGGTAAACTGCGCCGCTTGGCCAAGCACGACCGAGTCCGCCGAGTGCAGTTCTGCCCCGAGTTTACCGCGTGTCAGCACGAACAGGTCGAGGTCGAAATGTTCAATCAATTGCCGGATTTCCGCCGTTTGGCCAAGGCCGAGCAGCGGGGCGACGGTGGCCAGTTCAGCCTCATTCATCTTGACGATCGAGGCGGCGCGGCAACCGTCCTCGAGCAGTTCGGCGGAGAAATAATCCTGCCGCAAATTCACGTCGAACAGCCGCACGGCTTGGCTGGCGGCAGTGACGAATTGCTGAATCGTCGAGCGCGCCGGCTCGAGCCGCTGGCCAAGCGTGCCGAAGCAGACGGCGTCGCAGCGCTTGGCCAAGCCGGCGAGCGACTCGTCCCAGGCAAGCCGATCCCAAGCGACGCCGCGGATGATTTCGTAATCTGGCTCGCCGTCGCGCAGGGTGATTTCGACCGTGCCGGTCGGGGCGTCGGAGTCGCGTTGGATGAAGCTCGTGTCCATGCCGCGCTTGGCCAAGTCGCCGAGCAGCGCTTGGCCAAGAGCGTCGTGGCCGATGCGGCTGGCCACGACGGCGTTGTTGCCGAGTTGGTGCGACTGGACGGCGGCGTTGAGCGGCGCGCCGCCGAGCGCCGGGCCGGCGGGCAGCAGATCGTAAAGCGCCTCACCCAAGCCGACGATGAGTGGAGGCGTTTCGGTCATCGCAGCGTCGAAGCTTGCAGTAACACCGGGCGTGGCTTGGCGGTCCAAAACGAAAACCCCTTGAGCCGCAGCGTGTAGTCCGGGCGGATCTCGCGCAGCCAAGCGATCATCCGCTCGGCGTGGTCGTCGACGTGATACGTCGTGATGGCAAGTTGCGGTGCGCCGTTGCGAATCTGTTCCTCGGCACCGAGCAACACGTCGAGGTCAGCGCCCTCGGCGTCGGCCTTGATGAGGTCGCCCGGGCCAAGCGCAAGTTGGTGGCTGCGGCAGTAGTCGTCGATGCTCGTGACCGGCACGGCGTCGGCGTGCGACTCGCCGCTTGGCAGGTATTCGAGATAACCGGCGTCGGGATTGTCGCCGGCGACCATTCGTGCCTGACCGCTTTTGCTGCCGACACCGCTGCGCTCGATTTCGATGCCGTCGGCCAAGCTGTTCGCCTTGGCGCCGCGATGGAGCAGGGCGGCCATCCGCTCGCTTGGCTCGAAACAGACCACGCGCTTGGCCAAGCGTTCCTTGATCGCGCGAAACGCAAACAGCCCCTCGCACGCGCCGACGTCGAACACAGTGCTCTCGGGCGAGAGGCGGATCGGCGCGGTGGTGTAGTGGTGCGGGTTGGCTGCGGAAAATTCCTGTTCGATGACAAAGTGCAGATTTTGATCCGGCTCGCTGGGCCAGAAAAAACTCAGCCCGCTGTCGCACAACCGCACCTGCCAAGCGTCGCCGGCTTGCGTGATTTCGGCTTCGTTGGCCAAGCGCTTGGCCGCTGCGATGCTGTGGAATCGGGCCGGGCAAACCACGCGATTGGCCTGCATCCGGGCATCGGCAAAAGCGAACTGGCCGTGGAGTTTTTGTTGGCGACGCCACTCGCGCCAGCAGCGCAGCGATTGTGTGACGGGATTTTTCACGGCTCAGTCAACAGGCGGCAAGCGGCAAACGGGGATTGCCACTGCGGGGCTTCGGCCATACGGTTCGCGCCCGGCGGGAGCGGTTGTCCGCCTGTTTTAATTGAAATGTACATGCGCCTTCGCAGCTTGGTGATCTCCCTTTACAACGCGCTTTTTGCGCGTGCCGTGGAGAAGCTATTTTTCCACCAACTCGTCACCAAGACAAACAACTTCGGCACGAGCAACTGGCTCGGCAAGCCGATTTGGCAAAACACGTTTGACCTCTGGATCGCGCAGGAGACGATTTACGACGTGAAGCCGTCGCTCATTATCGAGTGCGGCACGAACCGCGGCGGCTCGGCTTACTTTTACGCGCAGTTGTTCGACCTCATGGGCACGGACGGCAAAGTCGTCACGGTGGACATCGAGAAACTGCACGACCTGTCGCACCCCCGGGTGACGTATCTCGTCGGCAGCTCGGTGTCGGACGAGATTGCCGGACAAATCCGCGCGATGGCAGAGGCAGCGACGGGGCCGGTGCTGGTGATTCTTGACAGCGACCACTCCGAGGCGCACGTCGCGAAGGAGTTGGAAATTTACGCGCCGATGACTTCGGTTGGCAGCTACTGCCTTGTGCAAGACGGCATCATCGACGAGCTGTTCATGTTTCGCAAAGGCCGCCCCGGGCCATTGCCGGCGCTCGAGAAATATTTGGCCAAGCACCCGGAGTTTGAGATCGACCAGGAACGCTGCGACCGCTTCCTAATCACGCACCACCCAAAAGGCTGGCTCAAGCGCGTTCGATGATCGCCCTGCTCGATTACGGCGCAGGCAACCTGCGAAGCGTGGAGAAGGCACTGCGCTTCGTCGGCGGCGATGTGCACTTGGTGCAGACGCCCGACGGCATGAAGGACGCAGCGGCGGTGGTGCTGCCGGGCGTCGGCGCGTTCGACGATTGCGTCAACGCCATGCAGCGGCAGGAACTGCTTGAGGCGTCACGCGAGTTTATCAAAACCGGGCGGCCGTTCCTCGGCATCTGCGTTGGCTATCAGGCGATGTTCGAGCGGAGTGAGGAGTTCGACAGCCGCGCCGCCGGGCTGGGTTTGTTCGAGGGCAGCGTGGTGCGTTTCCCGGATGGCCAAGGGCTGAAGATTCCGCAGATAGGGTGGAACCAAATCGAGATTGTCCAGCCGGAGTGCCCGATTTTTATGGGCATCGAAAATGGCAGCCACGTTTACTTCGTGCACAGCTATTATCCGCAACCGGAGGACGATTCGATCGCCGCTTGCCGCACGACTTACGGCGTGGATTTCGTCTCGGCAGTCTGGCGGGATAACGTCTTTGCCACTCAGTTTCACCCCGAAAAAAGCCAAAAAGTCGGTCTAGCGATCCTCGAAAATTTCGTCAAACTGGTATGAGTAATGTAACCCGATTTGGAGCCGTGGGCGATGGTGTCGTGGACGATACGGAATCCATCCGGCATGCCGTAAACGAGGGCGACGGGATGCTGCATTTTCCGCCGGGCACGTATCGCATCACGCAGCCGATCGAGGTTCGCTTGGCCAAGCGCGGGCCGCTGGGGATCGACGGCACCGGAGGCACGGCGCGGATTGTGATGGACGGCAAGGGGCCGGCGTTTCGCCTGATCGGCACGCACGGTGGTACGGGTGATCCGGGTTCGCGCCAAGGAAACGTACCCACGCATCAGCGCCTGCCCACCATCCGCAACATCGAGGTAGAAGGAGCGCATGCGGAGGCGGATGGCTTCGAGTTGATCGAGACGATGCAGTCGATCTTCGAGGGCGTGTTGGTGACGAGTTGCCGACATGGCATTCATTTGATTAAGCGCAACCGCAACGTGCTCATCAGTCATTGTCACATTTACTTCAACACCGGCGTGGGAGTGTATCTCGACAGCGTGAATCTGCACCAAATCAACATCGCCAACTGTCATATCAGTTACAACCGATTGGGCGGCATTCGGCTCGAGCGTTCGGAAGTGCGCAACCTGCAAATCACCGGCAACGACATCGAGTACAACAATCACAAGTTACACAAAACAGAGCCGGAACCGACCGCCGAGATTTACATCGACACCACCGCCGAGGGCGCGAGTGTGAACGAGGTGACTATCGCATCGAACACAATTCAAGCCACCGACTCGCCCGGCGGTTCGAACATTCGCATTAGGGAAAAACCGGATGCTTCGCGCCCACCCGGTTTGTTTGCCATCAGCGGCAACGTCATCGGCAGTCAGGAAAACAACGTGCACCTCAGCGGTTGCTACGGCATTGCATTGAGCGGCAACACCATTTATTCCTGCAAACACCGAAACTTACTCATCGAGGATTCGCGCTTGGTTAACGTCAGCGGCAACACCTTTCGACGCCACACCCCCGATTACGGAACCGGCGTGCGCATCACCGGATCGGAGGACATCACTTTCACCGGCTGCGGTATCCACGACGAAACTGACACCGGCCAGCCCGGCCTCTCCGCCCTGCTGGAGTTGGCCCACTGCCAGCGAATCAGCATCACAGGCAGCCAGTTTATCGATGGTGTCATTGGCGTGGCGGCGACGGACTGCGCGCACGTCACACTCACCGGTAACACACTGCACGACACCCGCCCGATGCCCGTCGCCAAGCACGCCGTACAATTTACCGGCACCAGCACGGGCCACTTGGTTGCCAATAACACCATTGGCAAAACCTCCGGCGATCCGATCGCAGGAGACGCGCAAGCCAACGGCAACGTGATAGCTGCCCAATGAACACGCCATTTTACCGACGCCTTGGCCAAGCGCGAGGGAATATGGCTTGTGCAAGTTGGCGGAATTGGTAGCTTGTCTGCCGCTTGGCCAAGCGACCCATCGGTCGGCGAATTTTTTACTGAAAAACATCATGGCACACACACTCCCCGAACTCCCGTACGCGCACGACGCACTCGAGCCGCACATCGACGCGCAAACCATGGAAATCCACCATGGCAAACATCACAACACTTACATCACCAAGCTCAACGAGGCCATCGCCGGCAACGCCGAGCTCGAGGCCAAGTCGGTCGAGGAACTGGTGAGCAACCTTGACGCCGTGCCGGAAGGCATTCGCGGTGCGGTGCGCAACCATGGCGGCGGCCACGCCAACCACTCGCTCTTTTGGACTGTGCTCGGCCCGGACGGCGGCGGCGAACCAAGCGGCGCGTTGGCCGACGCGATCAATGCGGAGTTCGGCAGTTTCGCCGATTTTCAGGCCAAGTTCGAGGCCGCCGGCGCGACGCGCTTTGGCAGCGGCTGGGCTTGGGTGTGCGTGAACAGCGAAGGCGACCTGTGCGTTTGCAGCACGGCAAACCAGGACACGCCGCTGATGGAAGGCCGCACGCCGATCCTCGGGTGCGATGTCTGGGAGCACGCCTACTATCTCAAATACCAAAATCGCCGGCCGGACTACCTCAAGGCGTTTTGGAATGTCGTGAACTGGGACGCCGTGGCGGCCAGATACGACGCAGCCAAGGGCTGATTTTTCGAGCGGGCAACCAATAAAAAAGGCGCACTTTTCGTGCGCCTTTTTTTGTTGGAAAAACGGAGAATGAATCAAGGCCGAAGCAGACCGACAATGGTGCGAAACTTCACCGGATTGTCGCCGGGGTTTTGTTTGCCGACATGGTGCTGGCCCCGATCCCACAGCTTGGGATTGAACGCCGCCTTGGTGGTGCTGAACGACACGTGCGTGTCGCCCCAAAGCGCGTTGATGCCGCTTGGGTTGTTGTTGCTGGTGTGCGGCCGGGTGGCCTCGGTGTAAATCAAGTCGGTGACGATGGTGCTACTGGAGGAGAATTGGCCGGCTTTGGTGGCCACCAGTCGCCATTGGGCCTCCAAGTCGTTTTTCGGGTTGGGCCGGGCGAGCCGGTCGGACTGCGGATAATACATGTAATTGCCGCGCACACGGCCCCGGTAGCACATCGGCCACGGCACCTTGGAGCTTTGGTAGTTTTTCAGCTCCTGCTTGATGGGGAGCGTCTCGGCATGTCGCAGGCCGGGATCGTAAAAAGAGGGGCCGGAGGTGATCAGGCCGGTCGTGTAGAGAAACCCGAGGTTCATGGGGTACTTCGTGTTCGCTCGCTGGCCATCTGCCCCGCCGAACATCAGGTAACTCATCCAAGGTTCGGAGGCGATATCCCGTTCCGGGTTGAACATCGTCGGAGGGATTTGATCATCGTAATCGCCCGAATAAGCCACCAACGCTAGCCCTATTTGCCGCAGGTTGTTGGTGCAACTGGTGCGCTGTGCCTTGTTTTTTGCCTGACTGAGAGCCGGGAGCAGCAACCCGGCGAGGATGGCAATGATTGCGATTACAACCAAAAGCTCGATCAGGGTGAACGCCTTCTTGGAGTTCAGTCTGGTTTTCATCGCAAAGGGGAGGTGACGGATACCGCCTCCCCTCGGCAAGTCAACCTTATTTCCCCGCAAACCAGCGTGCGCTTGGCCAAGCGCGGATATTGCATTTGATGCTTTGGTTTAGGCTGTCATCGGGCGATTCTGCCCACCGCTTTGCCTATGTTTCCAATGGACACCAATATCATCATGAACCTATTCCGTGCAATTGCAAAACACGCCTCGGCGCTTGGCTTGGGGGTCGTGCTGCTTGGCCAAGTGGCCTCAGCGGCGGACATCCGCAAACGGAGCGATCCGCCGGTCATAGAGTCTTCGTGGGATGATTTGCTCGACGGCGTTAAAACGGCGGCTGAGTGGAAACAACGCAAAGCGGAATTGCGGCAGCGCTACCTTCGTTTGTTGCGCGATGAATTCAAGCCGGCCAAGCCGTCACTCGATCTGCGGGTGCACGAGCGTGTCGCGGTGGCCGGTGTTTACGAGAGGCGGCTCGTCAGTTATCGGGTCGAGGAGGACGAACGTGCGCACGCCTACCTCGCCGTGCCGCTGAAGCGCACCGGCAAACTCCCGGCGGTGGTGGCGCTCCACGGCACGTTCAAGCAGGGTAAAGAGCGTGCCGCCGGTTTGATGGACAATCCGGAGAAGGCCTATCTCGACCACTTGGCCAGGCGCGGGTATGTCGTCATCGCGCCGGATCATTTTGTGGCCGGACACCGCGTCCCGCCCGATGGGGCGTACGACACGGGGCGTTTTCACGCCAAGCACCCGAACTGGACGGCGGTGGGCAAGTTCACCTACGAGCACAGCATCGCGGTGGATGTCCTGCAGTCGCTCGACGTTGTGGACGGCGGGCACATCGGTGCGCTTGGCCATTCGCTGGGCGGGCATGGCACGTTTTTTTTGGCGGCATACGACTCGCGTATCAAGGCGGCGGCCAGCAATTGCAGTGCCTCGTTTTTCCGGCACAACAGCGGCGTTGAGCATTGGTCGCGCGATCACTGGTACGTGTACTTCAAGCCGATCCGGGCGGGCCTGCTTCGCGGCGAGTTGCCGGAGATTGATTTTCACGAAATCATCTCGCTCATTGCGCCACGGGCCTTTCTCGACCTCTCCGCGCTGAATGACGGCGATCCGCTGACGCAGCGGCAGCGCGTGTTGATGAACCTTAAAATCATGGACGTTTACGAGTTGGAAAAAGCGCCGGGCAACTTTGCTTTTTACGTGCACGGCCGGGGGCACTCGGTAAAGCACGAGTCGCGAGAACTCATGTACGGCTGGATGGACGCCCACCTCAAGCCACCGGCGGCAACAGAGGCCAATCGGGTGCAGGAATAAAGCCAATCGGGCAACGACTGCCGATCACTCGTCAGGAATCGGAACTGGTCTCCGTTGCCGGTTGAACGGGAACGGCTTGGCCTGCCCGTCGTAGCGAATGAGCAGCGGGGAGTATAAGTCCCTTGCATCCTTTGGCCATTCTGGGGGGAGTGCGTCCACTCGTGCGGCAAAGGCAGCCTGCAGTTCCTCTGGGATATCGTTGAAATTCGGATGGTACCAGAGCGTGATTAAAGTCCGCCGTTCGTCGCTATTATTGGCGTGGGAGGCGTGGAGCAGCCGGGCATCACCCACAAGGAGGTCGCCTGCTTTTACCTTTACGTCTGCTTCATCCGGTCGGGTTTGAAATTCCGGCAGATCGAAATTCTGTCCTTCTCGTTGTGCCGTAGCATGTGCGGGTGAAAGGAGGGCGTGTAATGGGTTCTCGTTGATGTGAGAACCGGGGATTACTCGCAGGCAGCCGTTTTCCGGACGGGTGTCTGTGAGATAATACATCAGGAAAATCTGTAGTGGATTTTTTTTGTAGCTCGATGGATGATTCCAAAATCCCCAGTCCGAATGCCAGAAAAGGCGGGGGCTGTTGGGCGGCTTGCTGATGATGTAACCGGACTGAAAGAGGGTGTTGGTTAATCCCATTTGCATCAACGCGTTCATTGCACCGGTGTGGGCGATAAGCTTTGCCATCTGGCAATCCTGCACCACGGGAATCATGCTGCCTGTCGTCCGTTGCCTTTGCGACTCATCGTCAGCAATCTGATCGATCAATCCGTCCGTGGCTGAGCGCAATTCGTCAAGAAAGCCCGCCGAGAGCACGTTTTCGACGAGGCAACAACCGTTGTTGATGAGTTGGTTATACTTATCCTCCCAAATGCTTGCAGTATATCGTTTCATCAAACGGTGAAGATCACTTCCGATCCCAGTAGGCTTGCGGGTGCCCCAACGGGTATTGAAAACCGATGCTGCTGGTTCTCGCCGATTCGGCGTGGCCATCGACGTGCGCAACGTTCGCGGTTGAGCCGTGGCGGTTGTGAATGCGATGTGGTGACGTGGTGTACCACGGCTCGTTATTGGGTGTTCGGAAATACACAGAAGGGCCTTTGTGCTTTGGATCGACAAACCACTTGTCGGGATCTTTTTCCCTGGGGTTTTTGAGCAGTCCGGAGTCGGCGAAAATGACTGTGGTGGAGGG
>CAUZVJ010000038.1:0-13264 GCA_963583225.1 Verrucomicrobiia bacterium | reverse complement strand
GCTCGACAACCCGACGCGCATCAAAATCACCCGCGTGCTCATCGTACTCATCGGCCTTTACATTCTTTATTGGGGGCTGTTCTACACCGGCGAGGAGGATATTTGGGACTACATGGCGGTGACCGGGGCGATCTATTTCACCGGGGCGTTTTCGTTGCTGGTCGGAGGACTTTACTGGCACCGGGCCAGCTCGACCGGCGCGGTGCTGGCGCTGATGGCCGGCATCACGGCCGTGATTGGCCTAGGCCCGGTACAGCAAGCCGTTCACAACTGGATTCCGGGAAGCATCGCTGAACAAACAATCACCGCCACCTACGAGAAGACGATCGAGTTTGAGGCGTTCAAGGAACCGGATGAGGTGGAGGAATCCTTTGTCCGTGACATGGTCGTTGATTTTGTGATGACACCATTCGAGCAGGCCAAGCCCTGGAGGTTCAACGGGCTCAAAAGCTGGACGGCCGTGGTGCAAAACGCGGCTGGCCAAACGCAGGCTGTTGAAATACGAACCAGCGATCCGGATGCTGTCACGGTTGGCGCCTGGCCGGAAGACTTCGAGCCACAGGTCGGTGACACGGTGTCAATCTACAAGCCGCTCTCCGGCGCACGAGTCGGGTTGATGACAATCGGCTTCACGCTCTTTGTGTTCATCCTCGGTTCGCTGTTTTTCCCGGACCGTAAACCAAGGGAGGCCTCCGATGAGTGACGAACCCATTCAACCCACCGACTCCGGCGCACCGCCAGTATTGCCGCCGGTGATGCCGCCACCCGTCGTGACTCCCCCGCCACCACCCAGGCCGGTCACACCCGCATGGGTGTTCACCCTGCTCAAGACGGTGCTCGCCGCGCTTGTCGTTGTGGTGGTTACGGCCGGGTTGATCCTCCTGTTCGTGAAAACCGGCTGGGAAGGCGTCTGGAAAGTGACCCTAATTGGCACCTGCGGGCTGTTTGCAGTGATGTCAGTGCTGGTGATCGTGGGCGGCGCGCTGGACATCCGCAAACTGCTCCGCCGACTCCGCGAACGGGAGGCCTCCGGCGAATCCGACCCCGCCGACTGACCGTTCTTTTGTTTTTACATCGGCCCGCCCAGGGCTAACTTTCCCCCAGCACCAATGGAGTTAAACATCGAGACATATCGGCGGGCGATCGACGCGGCGATGCAGTCGTACGACCGCCACGTCGTCTGCGTCTTCAAGACGCCGGATGACTGTCTCGAGGCGATCGAGCGGCTCATGCTTAAGGCGATCAAGGCCTACGAGAATCGTGCCGAGGGCATGCGCCATGGCATCGCGCTCGACAAGGAAATCACCATCATGCTCAGCCAGAGCGAGAGTGACCCGCCACTCTGCGGCATCTATTTCAACCTCCACACGCCGTACAGCCGCGAGCATGGCGGACGCAACATCACCAAACCGGAGGCCAAGGCCGAAGCCAACCCGCCGAACTGACGTCACTCACTTCAGCTTGGCCTCGTCGCCCATCCAAATCTCCCCCTCGACAATGTCCGCCACCGTGTAGGTGTCCCACGCCGGCCCCGACACGCGCACTTGGCCCACCTTTTTCCCGAGCCGATAAATGGCGAATTGCTGGCCGATCAACGGCAGCCCCTGCAGCCCGAAATCGAGCACCACGAAGTTGAGCTGGCTATTCGTGCGCACCACTTTTCCCTGCACGCGGTGCGCCGGAGTGACCATTGTTGTGCCGCCCGGCTTGGCCAAGGGCTGCGCTGCACCACCCCATTTGCCCGGCAGGGTGCATCCCGCCAAGCCAAGCGCCACGATTGCTGTCACCCACTTCAGCACCCCCGCAGGATAACGGGCGGATTCAACAACCTAAAGCATCACTTTTTTTGTGCAGCGGATCGGAGTAGCCGCAGCTTGGCATTCCCTCTCCCCCGTGGGGGAGAGGGCTAGGGTGAGCGGGTGAACCACCATGAGAAATGTTGCTGTCCGGCTGACTCGTGTGCTCAATCTTGTCACGGTTGTTTTTCTGCCCGAACAGTATAAACCCGAGACTTGAAACTCTGTTTGTTTTCTCCCTCTTCCCACCCCTCTCCCGCTGGGAGAGGGAGCTTGGCCAAGCGCACGCCACGAAAAACAGTTCGGCCTTCGCGCAGGTCGCGCGTGCTGTTACGCTTAAGCGAACGAATCATGAGCGACACACCCATTCTTGAAATTTGCATCGACTCGGTGGCCTCGGCCATCGCGGCGGAACAAGGCGGCGCGGCCCGCGTCGAGCTTTGCCAAAACCTGTTTGAAGGCGGCACCACCCCCAGCTTGGGCACGGTGTTTCACACGCTGGAGCGTGTCGGCATCAAGGTCAACGTCATCATCCGGCCGCGCGGCGGCGACTTCCTCTACTCCGACGACGAGTTCGCCGTGATGCAGCACGACATCGTCGCGCTCAAGGAAATGGGCATCAACGGTGTCGTCATCGGCCTGCTTAACGCCGACGGCACCATCGACACCGGGCGCTCCCGCCAATTGATCGAGCTCGCCCGGCCGCTCGAGGTGACCTACCACCGCGCGTTCGACGTCACTGCCGACCCGTTCCGCAGCCTCGACGACATCATCGGCCTCGGCACCGAGCGGCTGCTCACCTCCGGGCAGGAGCCGTCGGTGCTCGAGGGGGTGGAGTTGATCGCCGAGCTGGTGCGCCGCGCCGGGGACGACATCATCATCATGCCCGGCGCAGGCATCACCGGGAAAAACCTGCCGCGCATCATGCGCGAAACCGGTGCAAAGGAGTTTCACGTCACCGGCAGTGCGCCGGTGCCAAGCGCGATGGAGTTCCGCAACGAACGCTGCTTCATGGGCAAGGCGCTGTACCCGCCCGAGTTCTCGCTGCGCGTCACCGACGTCGACAAAATCCGCAACTACGTCCAACTGCTGAGCGGCGGAAACTAGGCTTGGCCAAGCCGGAAGCCCCGTAGGGGCGACATGAAATAGCCCGGGGCGTCAGCCCCGGGAGAAGCGCCCCCCAAACAGACGAGCCCCGAAAGGGCGGGACAAAAAAATTCAAACCGCGAATGGACGCCAATGGACACGAAAAGGTGAATCCGTAGATTTTTGCAGATTAAAAACAAATCTGTGCTCATCTGCGAAATCTGCAGATGTAGAAAACAAACATGGATGAACAGGATTTGGGGCGAGGTGGTACTCGCCCCTCCCCGGATTTCGCGGTTCGAAGCCAAGCGGCACAACTCACATCTTCGAGCGCGCTTTATCGAGAATCTCGCGCTCGCGCTCGGTCAGGCTGTGGATTCCCTGTTTGGAAATCTTGTCGAGAATCGGATCCACCTCGCGGCTCATGAAATCGCCTTCGGCCACCTCGGCGGCATCGACCACCCGGGGTTTGCGCCAGTTGCGGCGGCGCGTGGCCACCGATCCCCCAGCCGAGCCGCCCGAGACGAACCGAACCCTCGGCATGCCGGGCAAAAACCGCATCAAACCGCCGTTCCGCACCAGCTTGGCCACATAAAACGCACCGTACAACAGGCCGCCCATGTGCGCCGCATGAGCCACTGAATCCCCCGCTTCTGTCCGAATAGCCGCTAAAATGGAGACCAGCGCGATCGCAAAACTCCCCCAGAAAACCCAGTGGAGTTTCAGCCGGATTGGCAGGACAAAAAACAGGAGCAGATACACTTCGCGATGCGGGAACAACCGTGCCAACACACCCATGAACCCGAACACCGCTGCACTCGCCCCCACCATCGGCCCGGCAAATTGCGCCGGGAACACCACAGCAAACCCCAGTTGAAACAGCGCCCCAACCACCCCGCTGACCAGATACAAGCCGATGATCTCCCGCCGGCCAATCGATGACTCCAACGCCCTGCCGATAAAAAACAGGCCAAGGCCATTCATCAACAAATGCCAGACCCCACCGTGCAAAAACTGGTAAGTGAACAACTGCATCAGCAACAGCCAGGAAATTTGCCCGGAGTCCAGCGCAAGCCACTGGCCGACAAATGAGTGGTCAAACTTGAACATTTCCAAAGACGGCCTGGGAGCAGGTAAATTTTTCCACTCTTCAAATAGTTTCGCCGGTTCCGGTGACGACGACGCCAGGCTGTTGGGATCGATTATGATCTGCAGCAGAAACACCATGACGTTGATGGTCAGCAGAATGGCCCACCCGGTCCACGGCTGCTGCATCGGCGACGAGCGGAAGCGCGGTTCCTCCGGCCTCATGTAGGGACGATCATCAAGCATCGACAAGCGTCAGCCTAACACACACAACCACCCCGGCCAATCATATCGCTTGGCCAAGGCGGCGGATGCCCTCACGGATGTCGGCCTCGGGCGCCGCGCCGAAGCTCAGGCGCATCTCGTGGCTTGGCTTGGCCCGCGTCGGGTCGTTGACGTAGCACAGCCCGCCCGGCACGTAGAGTACGTTGCGGTCGAGCACTTGCCTGAAGAAGCGCGACTTCATCCCGGTGTTCACCTTGCGCGGCAGCACTGCCCAGACGTTCAGGCCGCCCTCCGGTTGCTCCCACTGTACTGACTCCGGGAAATGCTCGCCGATGGCACCGGTCATCGCCTTGGCCTTGGCTCGGTAACGCCGCTGCACCTTGGCCAAGTTCTGCTCGTACAGGCCGGACTCCAGCGCACGGACGACGAGTTGCTGCGTCAAATGGCTCGTGCCAAAGTCATGATTGCCCTTGATGCGCAACACCGGCGAAAACAGTTCCCCCGGCAATATACCGAAGCCCACGCGCACGCCGGTGGCGAACGGCTTGCTGTACGTGCCCGAGTAAATGACGCGATCCGCCGCGCCCTTGACCGCCAGCGCCGACGCCGACGGCGTGCCGTCAAACCCCAGTTCGCGATAGGCGGCGTCCTCGATCAGGTAAATCGGATGCCCGGCCGCGCGCTCGTAGCGGCGCAGCAACTCCAGCGCGCCCGCCTTCACCCGCAGGCTCGTCGAGCGGCTGGTCGGGTTTTGGTAATACGAAACGAGGTACAATATTTTCAGCCGGGGCAGACTGCCGTCGCGCTTGAGCGACTCGAGCACCTGCTCAAGATGCCCGAGGTTGATGCCGTCGCGATTCATCCGCACGCCGCGCCCGGCGACGCCCCGGCTCTGCATGATGCCAAGGTAAACAAAGTACGTCGGGTCCTCCACCAGCACGATGTCACCCGGATCGCACAACGCCTCCGTGGCCATGTAAAGAAATTGCTGCGAACCGTGGGTGATGACCGTGCGCTTGGCCTCGTAGCTCGCCGCTTGGCCACGGGGGTTGCCGTCGAGTTGCCGGATGCGACCGGCCGTCAGTTTGCAGAGCGCGGCATCACCCGCCGTCGAGCCGTACTGCAGCGCCGCTTGGCCAAGCGCTTCGTCGCCGAGCAACTCGTTGAGCAGTCGGCGGCTCCCCGCCACCGGCAGCGTCGCGTTGTCGGTAAAGCCGGCCGCGAGCGAAATCAGATTGGGCCGCTCCAGCTTTACACGCATCAGCCACGAGATCGGCGGCTCCGCCGTGCGCCGCGCCATCGCCGAAAGCGCGCTTGGTTTTGAAGATTTGCCGCCCATCCGAAGTCAGAGTTTGCCCCAATCGCGCAAGCTTATTGCCAGGCGATTTCGCCGGCGACGATGGTCATGGCGTTGCGCCCCTTGAGCGTCCAGCCGTAGAACGGATTGTTGACCGACTTGCTGGCAGTGTCTTCGCGACGGAACTCCCACTCGGCGTCGGGTTCGAACACGGTCACGTCCGCCACGGCGCCGACGCCGAGCGAGCCTCGGTCGAGGTGGATCAGCTTCGCCGGCGCGACCGTCAACCGCTCGATCACGTCGCTGAGCGGCATGCGGCCGCTGTGATAAAGCTGCATCAGCGACACCGCCAGCTCGTTCTCCAAGCCGGTAACGCCGAACGGCGCGTTGGCAAACTCGACCTCCTTTTCGTAGTCGCAGTGCGGTGCGTGGTCGCTCGAGATGATTTCCAGTGTGCCGTCGGCGACGCCCTCGATCACCGCCTCGCGATCGGCGGCGGAGCGGAGCGGCGGATTCATTTTGAAGTTCGTGTCGTACTCCGGCCAAGCGGGCCGATCGCCGTTGCCCGCGCAAAAAACACCCCTGCCGTCGTCGGGCCAAAACTTGTCGCTGCCGGCGACCGCCGAGTCGGTCAGTGTGAAATGATGCGGGCAGGCCTCGCCGGAGATCGGCACGCCGCGCGACTTGGCCTCGCGAATGAGCCGCACACTCCCGGCGGCGGTCATGTGCTGGCAGTGGACGTGCGTGCCGGTTTTTTCGGCGAGCAAAATGTCGCGCGCAACGATCATCTCCTCGCCCGCGCTTGGCCAGCCGGGCAGGCCGAGCGTGTTGTTCCAGTAGCCCTCGTGCATCACGCCCGCGCCGACGAGCGAGTAGTCCTGGCAATGATCCATCACCGGCAGGTTGAACATCGTGGCGTACTCCATCGCGCGCCGCATGAGGTCGTTGTTTTGCACGCAGCGCCCGTCGTCGGTGATGGCGACGACGCCGGCGTTTTTCAGCGAACCGATCGGCGCGAGTTCCTCTCCGGCGAAACCCTTTGTGATCGTGCCGGTTGTGAGGACGTTGATCTTGGCCAAGCGCTCGGCGCTGTCCTGTATCAGCGCCACCGTGCCGGGATTATCGATCGGCGGACTGGTGTTGGGCATGCAGACGACGGTGGTGAAACCGCCCCGCGCCGCCGCCGCCGCGCCGGTGCCGATGGTCTCCTTGGCCGTCTGGCCCGGCTCGCGAAAGTGAACGTGAATGTCGATCAACCCCGGACAGACAACCTTGCCGGTGGCGTCGATCTCCGGCGTGCCATCCGGCGCTTGGCCAAGTGCATCAGCGCCGACGGCGGCCACTTTCCCGTCGGCAAGCAACAGGTCGGCTGTTTCGTCGAGGCCGTTGGCGGGGTCGATGAGGCGGCCTCCCTTGAGCAACAAAGAACTCACGGGCGCGGAGGCTAAAGAAGGTGGATTGACAACGCAAGCCGGGTTGGTAGCCTGCGTGCGGTTGCGGGTGTAGTTCAATGGTAGAACGGAAGCCTTCCAAGCTTCACACGAGGGTTCGATTCCCTTCGCCCGCTCCACTTAATTTTTCCCCATAATAAACCCACAAACGGAAACTGTGATGAGCAGAAACAAATCGGGAAGAGGTTCGACGGGGTTCACGTTGATTGAGTTGCTGGTGGTCATCGCGATCATCGCTATTTTGGCGGGCATGCTGTTGCCGGCCCTGGCCAAGGCAAAATCCAAGGGCCAAGGGATCGCGTGCCTCAACAACGCGCGGCAACTTATGCAGGCGTGGCATCTTTACGCGACCGATTTCAACGACCGCGTCTGCAACAATTTTGGCGTGAGTGAAACGGCCAAGTCCATTCAATCCGGGAAGTTCGACAACTGGGTGAACAACGTGATGACTTGGAGCGTTGGCGGCGATGTCATTTCACGAAGCGTCACCAACCGTGCATGGGTCAAAAACGGGGTGCTGGCCCGATACACCGGCTCCGCGTTTGGCATTTACAAATGCCCGTCCGACAATTACCTGAGTCCTAACCAGAAAAAGCGGGGGTATCCCGGCAGGCTGAGGAGCAATGTCATGAACGCTTTTTTTGGCCGGTTCGATTCGCTCAACAAACACGATCCCACTTTGAAAGGACGCAATGCGCTGCTTCAGCAGTACCGGCAGTTCATGAAAATTTCCGACGTGCCGGCACCCGGCAACACGTGGGTCACGTTGGACGAACATCCCGACTCGATCAACGACGGCTATTTCATCAACCCGTGGGATCGTCCGCACTGGGGAGACACGCCGGCGTCGCACCACAACGGTGGCTGCTCGTTCGCGTTTGCTGACGGCCACTCGGAGATAAAAATCTGGCGAAGCAAGACCACCAAGATTCCCGTGAAATATGCCTGGGGCATGCCCTCGCACGACACCGAGGGCCGCCGGGATTACGCGTGGTGGAGGGAACGCACAGGCTTCGTCAAATATTAGGACACCGGCCCGGCACGCTGGGCGTATCCAGCAAGGTAAGGCATCAAGTTTCAACTTTTCAGCCGGTTCCGATTCAAACTCAAAGCTGAAAACTTGAACCCCCCATTTGTGTTCGACCGGGCGGCGGCTCGTTGGTAGCTTCCGCGCACATGAAAGCCCCGACGATCACGTTCGCACTGTTTTTCCTATCCATCGGCCTCCACGCGGAAGGCGATAAACCGGCGCACTCCGCCGTCACGCCCGAACCGCGCAGCGGCGGCTGGATGAATCGGCACGATTCGTTCAACCAACGCGTGGCCAAGGGCAACGTCGATTTGCTATTTATCGGCGACTCGATCACGCACGCTTGGGAGAGCAACGGCAAAAAAGTCTGGGCCGAATATTACGCCAAGCGCAATGCCGTAAATCTCGGCATCGGCGGCGACCGCACGCAGCACGTTCTGTGGCGGCTCGACAACGGCAACATCAAAAACATCAGCCCCAAAGTCGCCGTCGTGATGATCGGCACGAACAACTCCGGCGACGGCCGCAACACCGCCGAGGAGATGATCGACGGCGTGACGGCGGTCATCGACAAGCTCCGCGACAAGCTGCCAAAGATGGAGATTTTGCTGCTCGATATTTTTCCACGCGGCCAGCGCATCAACTCGCAGCGCGGCAAGATTCTGCAAGTCAACCAAGTGCTCTCCTGGCTCGACGCCCGGCCGCACGTGACCTTTTTGCGCATCGGCCAAAACTTCGTCCGCGCCGACGGCAGCATCGCCAAGGACATCATGCCGGACTTCCTGCACCTCACGCCGGAGGGCTACGAGATTTGGGCCAAAGCGATCGAGCCGACGCTGGCCAGGCTGATGGGCGAGTAACCCGGCGCACCCGCGCTTGGCCAAGGAGGCAGCCCGTTGACTGAACCCACGCAACCCAGCAACTTCAGCGAGTCTCTCCGACTGTTCGACTCGTTGCACCTCACGGCGCTTGGCCTGTCGCTGCTCGCCATCGTTTTCGTGCCGCTCATCGGCAAGTGTCTCTCGGCGACAAACCGGCGGCGCGCAGTCTGGGCGCTGATCGTGTTCGCCATCGCGCAAGAGATCGTCGATTACGGCAACCGCGCCAACTACCGTGAACTCAACTGGATCGATGACCTGCCGCTGCACCTCTGCAACTACGGCCTGGTGATCGCCGCCATCGGCTTGGCTGCACGCAACCGTTTCTGCTTCGAGACCGCCTACTTCGTCGGCGCGACAGCGGCACTGCAGGCATTGCTAACGCCCAATTTTGACGACCTAAAAAACCTCACCGAGTACGTTGTTTACAACACGCACCACTCGCTGATTATTCTGTTTGCCCTGTGGAATGTCATCGTGGACGGCATGATCCCGAGACGGGGTGCCGTGGCTCGCACGCTCCTTTTCATTGTCGCCATGATGCTGCCGGTCGGCCTCGCCAACTGGCTGGCCGACGCGAATTACATGTACCTCTATGCCCGGCCGGAAGTGAACAACCCACTCGTGATCGGCGCCTGGCCGTGGTACATCGTCAACATCCTAGCTATCGGATGGGTGCTCATGCTAATCGCCGCCCTGCCCATGCAATGGCTCCACCGCCGCGCAAAATGACCAAGCTGCTATTATTCCAGCGATTTGAAAATTTATCGCACGACCTCATGTTTCCCATGCTTCCTCCCTCTCCCCAACCCTCTCCTGCTGGGAGAGGGAGATTGGCCAAACGCATGTTTTTTAACCGCGAATGGACGCGAGATTCGGAACATTCCTTCTCCCTCAGGGAGAAGGTGGCCGCAGGCCGGATGAGGGTGAAAACCATCGGATGTTTTTTTGTAAAAGTCACAGTTTGATCGCCGGATTAATCACAACGCTTTTGCTGCTCGGCGGCGTGCTGCCGCGCTTGGCTGCAGAGCCAAGCGGCATCGACCATTCGCGGCTGCTCGTTTACCGCGACGCGGCCGGTGCCGAACTCCCCGTCAAGACTCCCGCCGACTGGGCCAAGCGGCGGCGGCAAATCATCGACGGCATGCAGCAGGCGATGGGGCCGTTGCCAAGCCGCACCGCACTCCCGCCGCTCGACATGCGCGTGCGCGACAAATTCGACGGCGACGGCTTCACTCGGCTGACCATCGACTTCGTCACCGAGAAAAACGACCGCCTCCCCGCCCTGCTCTACCGGCCGACAACCCAGCGCTTGGCCAAGCGGGCCGGCATCCTCGCGCTGCACCCGACCTCGCCGCTGGGCAAGCATCGCGTCACAAAAAAAGGTGGCGTCCCCAACCGCGCTTACGCCTACGAACTAGCCAGGCGCGGCTACGTCGTTATCGCGCCCGACTACCCGCCGTTCGGCGATTACCAATACGACTTCGAAACGGACGACTACGTTTCCGGCACGATGAAAGGCATCTTCAACCACATGCGCTGCGTCGATCTTTTGCAGTCGCTGCCGGAGGTCGATCCCGGGCGCATCGGCGCGATAGGCCACTCGCTCGGCGGGCACAATGCGATGTTCGTCGGCGTGTTTGATCCGCGCATCCGTGTCGTTGTCTCGAGCTGCGGCTGGACGCCGTTCCACGATTACTACGGCGGCAAAATCGCCGGCTGGACGAGCGACCGCTACATGCCTCTGCTCAAGACGCGTTACGGACTCGACCCCGACCGCGTGCCGTTCGATTTTTACGAGGTCGTCGCCGCGCTCGCCCCGCGCGTGTTCTTTTCAAGCTCCCCGCTGCACGACAGCAACTTCGACGTGCGCGGAGTGAAAAAAGCCATCCCCAAGGCCCGCGAAATTTACAAACTGCTTGGCCAGCCGAATGCCCTCCACCTCCGCACCCCCGATAGCGAACACGACTTCCCCACCGAAGTGCGCCACGAATCGTACCGCATCATCGACCAAACCCTCGGCCAAGCGCGGTAGGGTTTCGATTCCTTCTCCCCCTCGGGGGAGAAGGTGGCCGAAGGCCGGATGAGGGTGAAAACTCTCGGATGTTTTTTGTAAAAGCCATGCGTCCTCCCTTTCCCCAACCCTCTCCCGCTGGGAGAGGGAGATTGGCCAAGCGGGGTCAGTGGGTCGGGCGGATGAGGAAGGTTGAGATGATTCCGGCGCCCTTGGGGAGTTCGCGGGAGCCGGCGTAGTCGCAGATGAATTCACTCGCCTCAGTAATCGTGGCCAACGCGGCAAACGCATCGCTCGCGAAGATTTGACCCTCCTCGGCGATCGGCTCGATGCGGGCGGCTCGGTTGACGTGCGCCCCGTTGTAGGTGTCCCGGCCCAGCAGGGGGTCGTGGCATTTGTACACCGGCCCGGCGTGCAGCCCGATGCGGATGCTGAGGTCCCGCTGCAAGTCGGTCTTTTTCCAGTCGGTATCCCGGATTGTTTTTTGCAGCCGCAGCGCAAAACGCCCTGCCGTCTCGACGGTTTCAAACACAGCGCAGATGGCGTCGCCCCAGGTGTTGACGTAGAGCGGTTGAGTGTCGCTCTGCGTCTGGATGACTGCCATGCGCCCGAAAAACTCGCGGATGAACAGCGGAACATACTGCTCCGGCCATTTGGAAAAACCGACCACATCGGCAAAGAGCATGGCGCGGATTTCCTGCGGGGCTCGGTCGGTCGGCTCGGCGGCGGATGGTTTTTGTGCCGGCTCGGGCAGGGCCAGGCCGTTGGCCAATGCGTCGGCGAGGATTTGATCCATCGGCACGATCTCGACCTCTTGATGGATGGCTTGCCGCCAATAGTTGTGAACCGACTCCGTGCCGCCGCCGCCGTCGCCGCGTTTCCCGTCCCAAAGCAGGATTGGGGCGATGTCCATGCCGAGAAACTGGCTCTTGAGAATGGCCGATCCAGTGATGACACGGTTGCAGTAATCGTAGCCGGCACCATCGTCGGGATCTCCCTGATCGTTGAGAATGCGCACGCTTGCGGCACTGTCGAGTATGCGATGAAACCGCTCCGCCAAGCCGTCCTGCGGGACGAGCAGCACACTGTTTTTTTTGAATGTCTCGATGCCGAACGGCAGAAAAATGTGCACTTCGCCGCCGCGCTTGAGGATCGCCTCCGTGAACAGCATGTCGCCCCCGCAGGCGAGCGAGCTATAGCCCACCCGGACATCCCGCCGTTCGACGCATGCCTCGATCTCGCTGCGAACCGTCTCCTCGAGCGCAGCAGGAAACCTCGGTGCCGTGCGGTCCGGGCGGTCGAGCATGTGCCCGGTGAACAGCCCGATCCTCGGCAGCACGAAGCAATCGTCCAGCGCGTGCTCATCCTGCTCTTGGCACTTGAGCAGAAACCGCGCTTGGCTCCTCGTGCGGCTCACCTCGCCAGCGCCCGGGCGGCTCTCGGTCGTGGCTCGAGTGTAGTTGAGTCGGGCGGCGGCCAAGTCGCCGGACACCAGTGCTGCCTCTGCAGCGGTGGCCAGGAGCCAGTACGATTCCGGCGAGTCCGAGCCGCCCTTGGCCAAGCTCTCCTCGCAGATGACGCGGACCTCGCCGGCGATCCGCCGGGCGGTGTCCGTCTCCCCGGCGACAAGCGCCATCGAGGCGGCGTTGATGCCGGTGTAATAGCCGCCGGAACATTCGTAGCCCTTGAGATAATCATCGAGACAGCGGCGCAAGTGATGTTCGCTCTCCTCCTCCGTCGGGGCGATCGTCCAAAAATCTTTGTGCGTACGCGCAAGAAGCCCAAAAGTCTCCTCGTCGTCCTGCCCCTGTTCGCGCAACTCGACGAGAATGGCATTGGCGCGCTGGGTGGCCCCGGTGCGAGCGAGGGCCAAAGCCTGTAACTGCAAAAGCCGAACGTCACCGACAAAGGCACTCAACCCCTCACGGGCAATGTCGTAGGCAAGGAATGCTTCGCCCAGCTTTAGCGCCGAGCCCACGGCAAGACGGTAAATGGAAATGTCCTCCGCCCAAACGGCGCGCTGGCGACTATCCCAAACCGTGCGAAGACCGGCCAAGCTGCCGCCCTGCTCACCGACATGGGCCAAGGCCTCGGCCGCAGCGGCGTCGCCGATGGACTGGGATGTGGATGGATCGTCGCTTGGTTTCACTGAACGCGCAAAACCGTGCCCCAAACCGAACCCAAGGAGCAAACCAAAACCCGCTTGGACAGGCCCCAGCGGGGCGGCAGAAGACAGCCCGGTGCATCGCGCCGGGTCTGCCAACGCAGAAAAACCGTTTAAGCCCTGACAGGGCTTGCTATATTTTTTGTGCCGTAAACCCGGGGTGACACCCCGGGCTATCGCATGTTGCCCCTTCGGGGCAGTCCTCACTACCTCCCGCCTGGCCAAGCGCGGTGGCCT
>CAUZVJ010000037.1:0-13295 GCA_963583225.1 Verrucomicrobiia bacterium | reverse complement strand
CCGATTTTTCCTCGTAGTCGATCATCGTTGAGCCCCAGAGAATCTTGGGCGTGTCGGGGCGCCACTGTTTTTTGAAGCCGTCGTTGGCCAGCAGGATCGCGAGCGTGGCCACCTCGTCCGCCGTGCCCGGCTTGACGATTAGCAGGTTGTGCGGCGGGAAGTCGTTGTTCACAAACGTCAACTGCACCGGCTTGCCTGTCTCGACGCTGAACTCTTTTTTGTCGTAAAGCATTTTGTCCTGCACGGTGCTGATGGTGATGCGGAACGCCTCCTCGCGCACCGCCCCGCTCACGGCCATGTCGAGCGAGTAAAATCCGGTGCGCGCGGTGACGAAGAGCGTCTTCAACTCTTTGCCGCCAAACACCACATTGGCCGGGCTCTCGGGGAATTTCAGATTCGCGATTTGCCCGCCCTTCGGGTCGAACACTTTCACGCTGCCGGCTGTGAGATAGACGTTGCCGTGCCGGTCGAGCGTCATGCCATCCGAGCCGCTTTCGCAGAAAAGTTTTTTGTCCTTCAGCGTGCCGTCGGACTGGATGGCGTAACGGTAGATTTTTTTGTCGCCGATGTCAGCGATGTAGAGCGTCGAGTTGTCCGGCGTGCCGACAAGGCCGTTCGGCCGCTTGAAGCCGTCGGCCACGCGGATCACCTCGCCGCCGGGCGGGATGTAGTAAACATGCTCGCCGTCCTGCGTGTGCTCCGGGTTGCCGTAGTTGGGATCGGAGAAATAGACACCCCCCTTGCCGTCGATCCAGAGGTCGTTCGGCTTGTTGAATTTTTTGCCGTCGTGGCGCTTGGCCAAGGAGTTGGAATCGCTGCCGTCCACCGTGTAAGCGGTCACTCGCTTGGCGTCGCCTTGGCAGGCGTAGAGGCTGCCGTCCTCGGCAAAAAACAGGCCGTTGGCCCCGCGGCTCTCTTCGATGAACGTTGAAAGTTTTTTATCGGCGACAGACCATTTGTGAATGCGGTTGTTCGGGATGTCGGAGAAGTAAACATCGCCGTTGCCCGCCACGGCCGGCCCTTCGGTGAACTTGAAATCGCCGGCCAACTTGACCGGCTTGGCCCCGGGCGCAACGAGTTCCGCCGCCCCGCCAGCGCTTGGCCAAGCGATCGCAAGCAACAGGCCAAGCGAGCTGACTGTATTTCTCAAGAAATAACTCATCCGCTTGGCTTAGAGATTTTTGTCCCAAAATTGCTTCACGGTTTTGGCTGAATTGCGGGCGTGCTCGACGGGGGAGTTGAGCACCTGCTTGAGCAACGCCTCGTTCTTTGTGTCGTTGCGTTGGTAAACCCAAAGCGCCTCGAGGAAATGATGCGCGTCCTCCTTGGCCTTGGGGTCGAATTGCGCAAGCCACTTGTCTGTGGCGGCGAGCACTTTGTCGCTCGGGTGCTCGGACAACTCCACGCGGGCGCGTTGCCGGATGCCGTTGATCGGGTGCTTGAGCAGGTCGAGCAATTCACTGATCGACTGGCCGTCCACGTTCACGTGCTTGGACAACGGGCGCCCCTCGCAGGTGACGCGGTAAATGCGGCCGTGCGTCTTGTTGCGGTTCGGGTCGCGGACGTTGTGCTGCATGTGGCCGACGATGACGTTTTGCCAGTCGGAAACATACAGCGCTCCGTCGTCGCCGATCTCGAAATCGGTCGGCCGCAAGTTGCGGTCGTCGGAGACGAGCAGGTCGTCCGTCTCCGTTCCCCAAACGTCGCCCTCGTCGTCGTACTCCAGCGTGTATTGCTTGATGCCAAGAAAGCCGATGGCGTTTAAAATAAGGAAATTGCCATTGTTTTCCTGCGGGAAATGGTCGCTGGAAAGGATGCCGCTCGAGCAGACCGGGCGAACGGTTTTCTTCAGCAGTTCCTGCATCTTGAATTTCCCTTTGCCGTCGGGGCGCACCTGCCATGCGCGGCCACCGGTGCCGTCCGTTGCGAAATGATAGCCCCAGTAGTCGAAGCTGATGCCATGTGGATTTGGGCTGTTGTTGGCGTGATGGGAGAATCTGAACGTGCGCGGGTTGAAGCGGTACATCGCCGAGGCGGTATCACGCTGCGGCCCCTGCCACGGGGTCTCCACGTTGCTGACGTGGAACACACCGCGCTGGTAGTAAATGTAGCCGCCTGGCCCGTAAACGATGTTGTTGGCGGCGTGATGCGTGTCGGCGGAGTCGAGGCCGTGGAGCAGGCGCTCCTTCACGTCTGCCTTGTCGTCTCCGTCGGTGTCCTTGAGGTAAATCAGGTCCGGACAACTGGCGACGATGACGCCGCCGTTCCAAAACTCGAAGCCGGTCGGATTTTGCACCTTGGCAAACGTGATCATTTTATCGGCGACGCCGTCACGGTTTTCGTCCGGCAAAATGACGAGCGCGTCGTTGGTTTGCTTGAGCGGCTCCCACTTGGGATAGGTCGGCCAGACGGCGGCCCAGAGGCGGCCCTTGGTATCGACGCCCATTTGCACCGGGTTGATCATGTTGTCGAACATTTCCTCGGAGGCGAAGAGATTGGCTTTCATGTTCGGCGCGAGCTTGAGCTTGGCCAGCGTCTCCTCAGGCGTGTCGTATTTCACGGACCCCTCCTTGTTGGCATTGCTGCTTTTTGAGCCGCCGCCGACATTGGAAACCACCTTAACAGGAGACGGAACGTTACTGTCGTCTGCCTTGATGGATTTGCCGTTGGCAGCAGCGTGAATGACCTTGTCTCGATTGGAAGTCATGACATCGATCATTTTCAATTCCTGCTGCAACACCACGCGGTTGGTTTGGTCAGCGACAAATGCCAGCTTGGACCGGCCGCCCCAGACGTCGTTGCCGTCGGTGGCGCGGTAGCGATTGTACCAATGCCAGTTTTTGTCGAGTACGGCGGCGTTAATCTTGGACAGTTTGCTGACTCTGATTCGCGGCAGTTTACCGAACAAACTTTTATGAATGCCTCGTGCGAGTTGATTGTTGCCACCGTTGGTCAAGTGGATGCCATTGATCGTCAGCGGTGTTCTGCTCCTCGCGTAAAGTTTCTGCGAATGGCTGAACAAATCCACGAACTCAACGCCCTTCTCGTTGGCGACCTGGCGTGTGGCCTCGGTGTATTTGGCAAGGCGCTCGTTGTTGGCGGAGCCGTCCGGCAGGTTCGTTTGGCCAAGGTCTTCGTGGGCGATCGGCGAGAAAAGCACGATGCGTGGCGCACTTTTGCCGTTGTATTTTTTGCCGTTGGTTTCGTCGATCCACTTGGTCAAGTCGGCGCGATAAGCATCCGGGCTGTTGTCGAACGACTCGTTGTAACCCCAAAACGCGAGGATCACATCGGCCTTGGAAATCTCGAGGTACGCATCAGCACTCGGGAAGCCGCTGTTGCGCGGGCGGTTGTTCACCTTGTCGCCGCCGAAGCCATGGTTGCGGAACACCAGCTCCTTGTCGGGCATGGCAGCCTGCGCGTAGCTCTCGAGCCAGCCGTGGTGCTGCATGCGCTCGGCAAGCGCGTTGCCGATGAGGACGACGTGGTCGCCCTTGTTCAACTCCAGCGCCTGGCCGGTGGTCGCTGTGCCGAGGTAGACCGCAGCAGCCAAGCTGAGAAGCCGAATTTTAGTGGTATGGATTTGTAGGTTCATCATTTCGAAAAGTGTGATTTTGGATAAAAATCCGCCTGAAACATGCTGAAACGGCCCCATCCATCCCGGGGGAGACAGACGCCCAATCCAATGAGATATTCAAACGGGGCCGGATTGTTACCAGCCAGTAGCCCTGGAGTAAACCGAGAAAACATTGTGCGGAACACTCTCCTGACTCAACTAAACACCCGCCGGAACAGGTCGATGCTCTTGGCCACACCTTCATCTGCCGGTGCTTTTCCCTCGAACTCCAGCGACACGTAGCCGGTGTAGTTCACGCTGCGCAGAATCTTGGCCACTCGCTCGTAGTCGAGGTCCAGCGTGTACCACTCGCCGCCGCCGTAGTAGGTCTTGGCCTGCACGAAATCCGCCTTGGGCGCGATCTTCTCCAGCTTGGTGTACGGATCCTCTAGGAAATTGCCAGTGTCCATCAGCAGGCCCAGCCACGGCGAGTCGATGGCGTTGACGATGCGCAGCAACCCCTCCGGCGATCGGGTGAGGCCCCAGTGGTTTTCCAGCGCCAACATCACGCCGCTCTCGGCGGCCTTGGGCAGACATTTCTCGATCGAGTCGATGCACCACTTGAAAGCGTCGTCCAGCGTGTAGCCGGGCAGCAGCGGTTCCTTGCCGCGAAGCTCCATCAGTTTGTCGAACGACTTCACTGTGCCCCAGCGGCCGGAGTTGAGCCGGATGCACGGGATGCCCATGCGATAGGCCAAATCGATGCACTTCTTCGTATGCTCGATATTTTTGTCGCGCACGGCGGAATCGGGGTCGACGAAGTCTTGATGAATCGACAGGCAGATCAGATCGACGCCGTTGGTGAACGCGTGCCGCTTGAGCTTCTGCAAATAGCCGTTGTCCTCTGAGTCCATTTGCCGATGAAGGATGTCCACCCCCTCGACACCGAGCCGGGCCGTCTTGTCGATCACCGTCTCGATGGACACCTTCGGGTCGCGGAAATGCCAATACGAGTACGACGAGATGCCGAGCTTGATGCGCTTGGCAGACGGCGCGGCAGCCTTGGCCATGTGCGGTAGGCCGGCGGCACCTGCCACAGCACCAAATGCGGCGGCGGTTCCGATGAAATTCCTGCGGGTGAGAGCAGTCGATGAGTTGTTCACGGGCGGCAAGTATTACGATGCCCTTGGCTAATGTCGAGGCCGCTTGGCCAAGCGGCAGGCTTGACGCGGCCAAGGGGCAAACCTATTCTCCCGCCGCTCTGGCCGAGCCGATTCCCGGTGACCAAAGCCCCAAACTTTTAACGAAATATTCCTGTGGAAGTAACCATTACAGACCTGTCCCCGTGCAAGAAACAGCTCCGCATCGAGATCGACGCCGAGACCGTCAACGCCAAGTTTGACGCCGTGGCTAAGGACTTCCGACGGCATGCCCACCTGCCCGGATTTCGCCCCGGCAAGGCGCCATTGGCCAACGTCATGCGCTCGTACGGCGACAAGATTGGCGAGGAAGCCAAGCGCACCCTCATGTCCGACAGCTACTCCAAAGCGCTCAAAGAGAACGAGCTTCGCCCAGTGATCATGCCGGAAATCGAGGAGCTGCAGTTTGGCCACGGCAAACCTTTCCAATACCTCGCCACGCTCGAAGTCACGCCCGCTTTCGAGCTGCCGGAATACAGCGGCCTCGAGGTCGAGAAGGAACGCCGCACCGTCTCCGACGAGGACATCACCAAGGCGCTCGACACCCTCCGCGAGCAGCGGGTCAGCTACGCGGACGTGGACCGCCCCGCCGGCGAGGACGACTTCATCGTGGTCAATTTTTCCGGCACTATCGACGACAAACCGATCACCGATCTCGTCAAAGTCGCCCGCGGCCTTACCGAGCAGAAAAACTTCTGGCTTCATAAAACGCAAAACCAGTTGATCCCCGGCATCGTCGAGGAACTCATCGGCTCCGGCAAAGGCGACAAAAAAACAGTCACCGTCACCATCCCTGACGATTTCATCTACGAAGAACTCATCGGCAAAGAAGCCAAATACGAAATCGAGATCGTGCAAGTGAAAGAAAAATCACTACCCGAACTCGACGACGATTTCGCCAAAGCCTTCGGCGCCGATGGCATGGACAAACTGCGTGAAGGCATTGAAAACGACCTTAAAAACGAACTCGAATATTCACAAAAAAAATCGATCCGCAACCAGTGCGTGGACAAGCTGCTCAGTGCCGTGACCTGCGACCTGCCCGAGACGATCGTCAACGAAGCCACCCGCGCCGGCGTGCACAACATCGTCCAGCAAAACCACCAACGCGGCGTCGGCAAAGAGATCATCGAGGAAAACAAGGACCGCATTTACGCCAACGCAAAAGCCGACGCCGAGGTGCGCGTCCGGGCCAACTACATCCTCTCACGCATCGCCGAGAAGGAAGGCATCAAGGTAACCGAACAGGAAGTCAGCCGCCAAATCGCCGCCATCGCCGCCCAGCAAAAGGTCAAGCCGCAGAAACTGGCCCAGCAACTCAAGGACAACGGCACCCTTTACCAAATCCAGGAGGAAATCATGAGCGCCAAAGTCATCGATTTGCTCGAGGAAAAAGCCAAGGTGACCGAAATCGACCCAAAGCCGGAGGGGGTGCATAATCACTCCCACGAACTCGGGCACGACCACTAAGGCAATTCAGACCCCCTCTTTTGAAAAGCCCGCTGCCCGTGGGCTTTTTTTCGCGCTTGGCCAAGTGCTTGGCTTTGGCCAAACTGCCGCGGCTTTTCATGCGTTTTCTCCGGATTCAGTGGCTGCTGGTTGTTCTTGTGCTTTGGGGGCCCTTGCCCAAAGGGCAGTCGGCCAAGCGTGTGCCTTGGGATGGGTCGCAGATGGCTTCGTCACCGATTTCCGCTCCTCTACTGGTGACAGAACGAGCATTCCAAAATCTCAAGTTTCAACAGCCGGTTGAAATTCGGTTTAACAAAACGTTGAACCGGTTTTTTGTGCTCGAGCTGGGCGGTAAACTTTTTTCGTTTCCGCCCGACCCGAATGTGCAGCAGGCAGATTTGGTGTACGACTTGAAGGCGAATGTGCTCGGTGCGCGACAGTCGTTCGGCTTCGAGTTCCATCCCAAGTTTGCGGAGAACCGCGAGCTGTTTCTCTGCTACGTTTTTCAACCAAAACGGATAGACGGTACGCATGTGGCTCGCCTAAAGATGCCGTCTGTCGATGGGCTCCCGCAAGTCGACCCGGGCTCCCGCGAGGTGCTGATCACCTGGCTGTCCGGCGGGCACAACGGTGGATCGCTTAATTTTGGCCCGGATGGGATGCTCTATATTTCCTCCGGCGACGCCGAGGCTCCTTACCCGCCTGACGGGCTTAAAACAGGCCAGGACATCAGCGACCTTTTGGCGTCCATCCTGCGCATCGACATCAACCACCGCGATCCTGACCAAGCCTATAGTGTCCCGCCTGATAATCCGTTCGTCGGAGTCGAAGGCGCACGACCGGAAGTGTGGGCGTATGGGTTCCGCAACCCGTGGCGCATGAGCTTCGACAAACCGACTGGGAACCTCTGGGTGGGTGACGTCGGTTGGGACCTTTGGGAACTGGTCTTCAAGGTCGAGCGCGGAGGCAATTACGGCTGGAGCATCATGGAAGGGAGCCAGCCGATCCATCCTGATGACGATCCGGGCCCAGTCCCCATCACCTCGCCCATTGTGCAACACTCCCACTCAGAGGCCAGGTCAATGACTGGTGGCCACATCTACCATGGTTCCCGGCTTGCTGGCCTCCGTGGCGCTTACATATACGGCGACTACACCACTGGCCGAATCTGGGGGCTGCGCTACGATGGCAAACAGGTCACCGAACACCGCGAACTGGCCAATACCCCGCACCAAATCATTTGTTTTGGCATTGGTCCCGATGCTGAATTCATCGTGGTCGACCACTTGGGCACGCTCAATAAGCTGGTGCCGAATCCAGCGAGCACTCCGGCCATACCGTTCCCAACCCAACTGAGTGGAACCGGCTTGTTCTCTGACCTGCCCAAGCTTACGCCCGCAGCCGGCGTCATGCCCTACACAATCAATGCCGTGCCGTGGCAGGACGGCGCCTGTTATTCGCGCGTCATCGCGATCCCTGGTAACGGAGTCATCGATCTGCACCCAAGCAATGACTCACGACTGGGAAATTTCGAAGGATCGTTCAGATTCCCCAACAAAACCGTTTTGGCAAAGACAATCACGATGGATGTGTTCGATTCTCCAGACAGCAGTCAGCCTCAGCCTCAAAAACTGGAGACACAGGTGTTGCAGCTCGTCGACGGTTTTTGGCAGGCGTACAGTTTTGTCTGGAACGAAAAAGGAACTGACGCTGAATTGTCGGATGGCAAAGGTAGCGATATCGATCTGCTGATTCCGGATCCGCTCGTGCCAGGAGGCAGGCGCGAGTTGGGTTGGCACTTTGCCAGCCGCGCCGAGTGCCAACTCTGCCATGGCCAACGCTTCGGCACGGTCATCGGCTTCACGCCGGAGCAGCTCGGTGAAGAAATTACCGGTCAACTTCAGGAAACCGGTATCGTGGCCAAGGCCCCCCCCAACCCACGACCCGCCTTGGCCAAGCCGAACAATTCTGATGCTCCTCTGGCCAAGCGGGCTCGCGCATACCTCCACGCCAATTGCGCTCATTGCCATCATCAGGGAGGAGGAGGAGCAACGGTATTTGACCTTTCCAATCACCTGCCTTTCCAGCAAACCAAGCTGGTTGGCTTGCCACCGGCCCAGGGTGATTTCAGGCTTGATGAAGCCCGGGTGATTGCGCCGGGCGATCCGTACAGGTCGGTACTGCTTTACCGAATGGCCAAGCAAGGCAATGGCCGCATGCCACATATCGGCTCGAATCGAATTGATACTGTCGGTCTTAAACTCATCCACGATTGGATCGCTGACATGCCACTGGACGAAGCCGGCCGGTCCGCCAAGCGGCTCGGGCAAGTGAACACGCAGCAAAAACAGATTCGCTCGCTCAGCTTTGCCAAGGGCAATCATAAAGCGGCCTCCCTAGTCAGCTTATTGGCCGAGCCAAGCGGCGCGCTGATGCTTCAGCAGTCGGTGTTGGGTAACAATCCTCTTGGTCGGACGGTCGCCGACAAGCGCGACGCGATTTCGCGAGTCGCCTCCGGGCATGATGATTTTCGCGTTCGAGAGCTGTTCGAGCAATTTTTGCCGGATAGCGAACGCACAAAGAAACTAGGGCCAAAGCCAAACACAACCATGTTGCTCTCCCTGACTGGCAGTCCGGTGAAAGGGAGGAATCTTTTCCAGCAAGCCGGCCTTACTCTCTGCGTCTCTTGCCACCGCGTGCAGGGCAGCGGCAAAAACATCGGCCCAGATTTGAGCCATGTCGGCAGCCGGCTAAACCGCGAGCAACTCCTTGAGAGCTTGCTTGAACCGGCAAAGACGATCACCGAAGGCTACAGCCTCTATTCGTTGGAGATGAAATCCGGCGAGACACGAACAGGCTTCCTGCTTGAGCGGGCAAAGGAGAAGACCCGTTTCCGGCTGCTGTCCGGCGAGGAATTGACGATGCCCACTCAAAGTGTGCAGCGCTTCTCCGACCTCCCGATCTCGGCCATGCCGGCCGGCCTCCTGCAGAATCTCGCTCCACAGGAAGCCGCCGATCTCCTGGCCTATTTGGAATCATTGCGTTGACCTCAAAATTCTGCTTGTTAGGTTGACGTTTGAGGTCGAGGTGCAGATAATCGAACCGGTTATACGCCCGTTATTTCAAGGTGTGGATTAAATTCTCCTGACATGCACGAATACATCGAACGCGTGGTCGACCTGACCGATCCCAGTGAAACCAGGCTTCTAAACATTTCCCCCGACGGGGCGCGCAAACAAATGCTCACCGGCTCTCTGGAAACAGTCAGGGACTTCGACGGATCGTTCGCGCTCGTGGCCAAGGACGGTAAGGTGGTGAAGCTAGCCCGCTCGCTCGACCGTCCGCTTCGCTACTTTTTGGCCAAGCAAATCGAAGGCCCGGCACTCATCGTTGCCCATCGTATCGATGCCATTCGCCAGTGGCTTGAAGAGCAGGGATTCGGCGACCAGTTTCACCCGTACTACACGCGCATGGTTCCGGCGCATCATCTGGTGACCATTCAACTCGTCGGCTGCCCGGATCCCGATCCGACGTACGAGCGGTTCTTCAACCCGCGCCGCAACAACTATTCCACCGATCTTGACCCGATCGGCCGCGACTACATCGCTGCGCTGAAAAACGAGGTTCGCAAATGGCTCGAGCGCATTCCGGAAACCGAGCCGGTTGGCTGTTGTTTCTCCGGCGGCATCGACAGCGGTGCGGTGTTTCTGGCGACGTACGCGGTGATGCGCGAACTGGGCTGCGACCTTGGCCGGCTCAAGGCGTTCACGCTAAGCTTCGGCGACGGCCCCGACCTGCAGCAGTGCAAAGAGTTCCTCGGCAAGCTGGACATGGGAATGTTCCTCGAACCGATCGAGTGCAGCCTCGGCGACATCGACGTCGCCGAGACGATTCAAATCGTCGAGGATTACAAAATACTCGACATTGAATCCGCCTCGATGGCCGTCGCGCTTTGCCGGGGCATCCGTAAAAAATATCCCGATTGGAAACACCTTATCGACGGAGACGGCGGCGACGAAAACCTGAAGGATTATCCGATCGAGGAAAACCCGGAGCTGACGATTCGCAGCGTCGTTAATAATCAGATGCTGTATCAGGAAGGCTGGGGCGTTGGCACGATCAAACATTCTCTGACCTACTCCGGCGGCTTGAGCCGGTCGTACGCCCGTACTTACGCGCCGGGCCGTCACTTTGGCTTTAAAGGGTTTAGCCCGTTCACGCGGCCGAACGTGGTCGAGGTCGCCGAGGGTATCCCGTTCGTCGAGTTGACTGACTACGATGTCGACAAGCTGTATGCGCTGAAGGGTGACATCGTCGCTCGCGGCGTGAAGTCGGTGCTTGGTTTCGATATGCCTGTTTTTGAAAAACGCCGCTTCCAGCACGGCGCGACATCCGTCGATTCACTCCGCGAAAACATCCCCGCCCGCGAGGGGCAACTCCGCAAAAAATTTCTCGAGCTTTATTCCTGACCCCACCTCAGACACCGTCTCAATTTATCCGGAATCCCCTGCCGCCCGCAGCCGCTGGATCGCAGGACAGCGCGGCGAAAAGAACTCCCTCGACCCCGGCCACCCGTACGCTTGGCTGCTTGAAAAAGAACGAGACGCCGACAGCAGCCTCGTCGATGGGCTGACGATATTTCTCACTAACAAGGAATGCCCGTGGCGCTGCCTGATGTGCGATCTCTGGCAAAACACCCTCGACGAAACCGTGCCCGCCGGAGCGATCGCGGCACAAATCGACTTCGCGCTTGGCCGCGCTGAACGCGAGTGCGGCAACTTGGCCAAGCTCCGGCAAATCAAGCTGTACAACGCCGGCAGTTTCTTCGACGCCCAAGCGATTCCCGAAACCGAAGATGCCGCAATCGCCGAGCGCTTGACCAAGTTTGAGCGTGTCATCATCGAGAGCCACCCGGTTTTGATCGGAGATCGTTGCCTGCGGTTCCGCGACCGGCTCGACGGCCAGCTCGAGGTCGCGCTTGGCCTCGAAACCGTCCATCCGGAAGCGCTGGAAAAACTTAACAAGCGCGTGACGCTCGATCAGTTCCGCGCCGCTGCCGATTTCGTCACTCAAAATAAAATGGATCTACGAACGTTCGTTTTACTTCAGCCGCCGTTCATCCCGGCGGACGAATCGGTTGAGTGGGCCAAGCGGTCGATCGATTATTCGCAGGAGTGCGGCGCGACGGTCACCGCGCTGATCCCCACGCGAACCGGCAACGGCGCGATGGACCGACTCGCCGCCGCCGGCTTGTTCACCGAACCAACGCTTGGCCAACTGGAGGAGGCGATGGACTACGGCGTTGGCCAAGCGCGCGGCCGGGTCTTTGCCGACCTGTGGGATCTCGAACGCTTCTCGAGCTGCGCAGTCTGCTTCCCCCAGCGTAGCACTCGCTTGGCCAGGCAAAACGACACGCAGCATGTCCCTACCCGGGTCACCTGCCCAAGTTGCCGGACTCCCTCGCCTCTATAAATTCCCGTGGCGAAAGGATCTGAATCTTTCGGAACTTTTTCAGGATGAGCAAATCTTTGTCGCCGGTGACGATGCAGTCCGCCTTTGCGGTCAACGCGGTTCCCAGCACAACATCGTCATCCGCATCGCGACAGACAGGCGGATCGATGGCTCCCGGTTTTACGAGTTGCGACTCTTTGCGAAAATTCCGGATGAACTGTTTCGTGGCTGGCGTGTGGACAAGTTTTCGGTCGATCCCTTCGTCCAACTCAGACACCAAAACCTTCGACGAAACCACCGTGTGAAAGCGGGCTGTTGTGAGGAACACTTCGCGGCACAGTCCCTGCGAGACCAAGGCGGCGAACAGGACATTCGAGTCGAGAACAACCGTCACGACATCAACTTGAAAACATCATCGTCGGTGTAGATTCCCGCCTTTCGTGCCTTTGGCAGCAAGTCGGTCCGAGCGGCCTCAAACGAATCGATAAACTGCTCTGAACCAATGGCCAAGCGCACGTATTCCGAAACGGTCATTTTACGGCGCTTGGCGCTTTTCTCGAGCTTCCGGCGGTCGCCCTTGGCCAAGCGGATTGTCAGCACGTCCTGCATGCGTATGACTTTGTCATACAGTAGGGTGACAAGCAAGTTTTTTGTGCCGTTGACCCGGCTTGAGTGGCGGCTTAGCTTGGCGGCAGTATGGAAATGGATTATCCTGTCGATCTGCGACTTGAGAAATATCTGCGGCAACAGCCCACAGTCGGCGAGGGGGTTTACATTGCCAAGTCGGCGGTGGTGTTCGGCGCGGTGACGCTTGGGAAGCAGTCGAGCGTTTGGTGCAATGCCGTGTTGCGGGGCGACATTCACGAGATCGTGGTCGGCGAAGGCACCAACATTCAGGACAACGCCGTGTTGCACATCGCCGACGACTTCGGCTGTTACTTGGGCGACTTTGTCACGGTCGGCCACTCGGCGGTGGTGCATGCGTGCCGTGTCAGCGATGAGACGTTGGTTGGGATGGGGGCGACGATCCTCGACGGCGCGGTGGTTGGCAAGCAGTGCATCGTCGGGGCAAATGCCCTCGTGAAACAGGGGCAGGAAATTCCGGACGGCTCAATGGCGGTGGGCAGCCCGGCGAGGGTGATTCGTAAACTCACCGATGAGGAGCGAGCTGCGTTGAAAGGCTGGGCCACAAAGTATGTCGCCAATGCGGCACACTGCCTGAAGCACGGCATCAATGTCGGCGGAGTGCTCCCGACTTCGTAGCCGTTGCCTGGCCAAGCGGCTCCGATGAAAACCGTCTCGCTCGCCCGCAACGCCTTGGCCACTCGCTTTGAGATGGTGCTGCACGGTGAGGACGAACTGGGGCTGCGGGCGGCTGGAGAGGAGGCGCTTGACGAGATCTCTGCGTTGGCGGCCCAGCTCAAATTTTTCGGGCCGGACAGCGAGGTCAGCCGCATCAACGCCGGGGCTGCGCTTGGCCCGGTGCCTGTTGAGCCTGGGTTGTTTCGCCTGCTTGCGGAGGCCAAGCGAGTTCACGAGTTGAGCGGCGGCGCGTTTGACATCACCATTGCGCCGCTGATGCGATGCTGGGGGTTTGCCGGTGGGCCTCGTCGCGTGCCTTCGCCGGAGGAGTTAGCCAA
>CAUZVJ010000036.1:0-13365 GCA_963583225.1 Verrucomicrobiia bacterium | reverse complement strand
TGTTCGGGGGCGTCGATGGCGATCTCGAACGGCCCGCCTTCCTGCGGCGAAAACTCCGCGCTGTAAACACCCCAGCCGCCCTCGACTTCAATCAACTCAAGCTGCTCGCCGCGTCCGGTGGGCGAGATGATCGTGCCGTTGACCTCGCCGTTTTCCAGCGGGAACCCTGCCTCGTCGAGCACCGTTGCCTGCAGGAAAACACGGTCGCCGACCTTGGGCGTCTCGGGTGTGTAGCTCAGCCGGATGCCATCCTTCTCGGCGAGGTGCCGCTTGTGCGCCATCCAGCGGGCGACCTGGCTCCAAAAGCGGTAATGAAACTTGTCCTCGACGCCGCGCCGCCAACGCCACGCGCTGTCGGTGCCCATGAACAACACCTTGCCGCGACCGGCGCTGCGGATGGCCAGCAGCGGGATGCGGCCAAACTGATTTCGCAACTCCGAGTGCACGGCGAGCACTTCGCTGCCGGGCCTGCTTTTGATCACGCCGGTGGACCAGTAAAAACCGGGGAGCATTTTCCAAATCTGGTCGTTCACCATTTCGTCGGCGTCGAAGCGAGTGAGCAGATGGCCGCGTCCGCGGTTCGAGAGCGTGAGCACCGACTCGTTTTGCAGGCCGACGCCGGTGGGCTTGGCGTCGTCGAGCACGACCGGCATCAACTCCTTCAGCGGACTGTCCATCAGCGAAAGATGATTGCCGCGCCGCCCCGGCATGAAGACCAGCCCGCTGCCCTGCTGCTCGACGAGGCCCTTGATCAGCTCGGCGTCTTTCTCGCTCAACTGCCCTTTGCCGACGCCGACGTCGCCGAGAAAAATCACGTCGTAACGCGACAGCATTTCGCGCGAACCGGGGAAGGCGGAGAGGTAGTCGCGCCCGCCGCCGGTGCCGATGTTTGGGTGAAACAACATGCAGCTCAAGTCCACACCGGGGTCGCGGGCGAGGGCGTTTCGCAGGAAACGGTATTCCCAGCGCGGCTGCGAATCGACGACCAGCACAGTCAGCTTGACCACGCGCACGGCGATGTGAAACGCCGCCGAGTTATTGTCGCGCAGCCCCTCGTCCGGCTCGACCGGGAACTCCAGCCGCAGGTCGAACTCGCCGACTTCGCGCGGGTACCACATGATCGAGTCGCGGAAACGGCTGTTCGCCGGGAGGGTGATTTTTTTGGCGGCCAACTGCTCGGTGCCCTGCATGAGCCGCACCTCGGTGGCGACGTCGCGCGGCAGGTGGCTTTGCACCGAGTACGGGATGGCGATTTGCTCGCCGAACAGCCCGTACGCTGGCGCGGCGACTTCCTCCATCGCGAGGTCGGGGATCGATTCGTCCTGCCCGGTGACGACGCTGTACACCGGGATGCCCTCGTCGCGGTAGCGCGTGGCGATGCCGATCGGCGACGGGCCAAGGTTCCAATCGCCATCGCTCAACAGCAGTACCGCCTTGAGGTTGCGTTGCTGGTCGAGCACCGAGCCAAGCGCGCCGCTCAAGTCGGTGCCGATTTCCCGCACTTGGCCAAGCGCATTCGTCGCGGTCAAATCCGGCGGCGCAGCGAACGCCCCGGTCAGCACCTTGGAGCCGGCCTCGAGCGGCGTCCAAAACGCGCGCTTGGTTTGTGCCTCGACCCAGGCGCGCCGGGTGATGATGTCGTTCGTGCTGACGACGTCGCGCGTGAGCATGCTGCCCGACGCGTCGGTGAGAATGGCGACCTGCGGCGGGTCGGTGCGCTGGATGAGCCGGACAAACTCCGGGCGCAACAGCGTGAACGCCAGCATCGCCACCGCCACAAATCGCAGCACCTCGAGCAGGGCGATTTTGCCGCGACGGCCGTTGCGCTGCCAGTTGCCCCAGCCAAGCCAAGCGGCCAGCGTCACCCCGCCGATCCCGGCGAGGACAACCATCAACGAAGCTGCAAAGGACCAGTGATTCATGCGGCGGCGGGTTGGGGTTTGGGCGGTGCGTCGTCGGGTATCGGGCCGGGCCGGATGAGCCACGCTTCGATCAGCAGCGCGAGCAGCATCAGGAAAAGAAACATCCGCCAGATTTCACCCTGCAACGCCGTGTCGTCGCGCTGCGCTTGAAACAATTGAAACGACAGCGAGCCGAACAACCCGGCGACAGCCTCGTCGCCAACGCGCTCGAACTCGTCCTCGGCGGCGGGCCGGTTGACAACCAGCCAGCGGTCGCCGGACTGATAAACGCCGGCCTGCGTTTGCACGTCGCCGCGCTGGCCGGTCTCGATTGACGTCCACTCGAGTTGCAAATCGCCCGCGCCGACATGGCCGCATTCGGCGACGGAGTCGCGCTGCAACCGGCGGCTCCCGGCGGCGAGCAGGCGTTGCAGCATCGGGACGACGACGAGGCCGTCGCCCATCTCCGACCACGCGAGCAGCGGCAGGGTGGCACAAAAATAAACTTCACCTTGGCCAAGCGACTGGCGCACGAGCAGCGCTTGGCCATCGTCGAACGCCGCCAACACCGCCGCCTGGCCGATGACCTGTTGGCGTTGGCGAACGCCGAGCTTGGCCAAGGGCAACAGCAGCCCCTCGTCGGTGTTGGCCAGCGGCCCCTGATCTTCGTCCCAGCGGCCAACCGCAAAACCGGCGTCGCCGCTGGTTTGTTTTTCGCCCCAGCCCAAGCCGGCAAAACGCGCCGTCGCCGCTTGGTCCGGCGGAAAGAAAATGACGCGGCCGCCCTCGTCGGCGAACCGCCGCAGCGCGCCGGCCATTTCGCCCTCCGGCAGCGGTGCCTGCCAAACGACGAGCGTGGCGTCGCGCAGATCGGCCGGGGTCACGTCGTCCGGCGCGTAGCGCTTCGCCGGGGTGCGACCGTCCCGCCCGGCAGCCGAGGCAGCCGCCTGCCACAACGGGCCAAGCGCACTCCCGGTGACGACCAAGCCGGCCGGCCGGTGGTCGTCGCTGTACCGGTAGTAAGTGATGTTGTCGCGCGGGTTGCCATCGGCCGACAACTCGAGTTTGCCCCAGCCGCCCGCTTGGTCGCCGACGGCGAAGCGATGCCGCCAGCGGGTGGATTGCCCGGTGACCCTGGCCTCCAGTTCGGTGGCCACGCCGTTGAGCGTGCGGGTGATCGTGGCTCTGCCGGCGTCGGCTTGGCTGCGTGTGAGATCGACGGCCAAGCGCACTTCGCCGCCGCCGGTGGCTTGTTGGCGGGAGAGCTGCGCGACGGAAATCGAGGCGTTGCCGGGCGACTCCTGCGTGGTGGCGAGCAGGCGGACGCGGACTTTTTGTGGCATCGAGTCGAACGCCGTGATGATGGTTTCCCAGCGGGGATCATCCGGTTGCCAGTTGCTGGCCTGCAGGTCGGAGGCGATCCAAATCTCGGCGGTGCCGGCCTGATTTTCGATCAGCCAATCGAGCGCGGTTTGCAGCATGGCGGGGAGGTCGGCGGCGGTGTCGGTCGCCTGCGTGTCGGGCAGCCCGGGCAGCGAGGCGGCGTTGGCGATTTCGCGCGCCTGCCGTGTGGCGCTGTCGAGCAGCACGAGGTGGCTGGCGTGCTCGAATTCCCTGGCGGCGTCGGCGAGCATCTTGAGCGCGTATTCGCGGCGCGACTCGTCCGCCCCGGCGACGCGCGCCTCCATGCTGGCCGAGCGATCGACGAGCAACAGGATGGCGTCCGGCGCGGCGGCCAGCGCCCAGCCCATCCAGCCGCCGACGAGTGGCCGGGCGAGGAACAGCAGCAGCGTCAGCACGGCGAGCACGCGCATGAGCAGGATGAGCAAATTGCGCAGCTTGGCGTGGCTGGTGGAGCTGCGCGTGGCGGCGAGGAGAAACTGCATCGCCGCCCACTGCCTTGGCCGGTGCCGCATGCGGTTGATCAGGTGAATGATCACCGGCAGCAGCACGAGGGGCAGTCCCCACAGGATGAGCGGCTGGAGAAAGGTCATGCCCGTGTGGCGTGGCGTGCGCGCTCGGTGAGGAAATCGGCGAGCACCTGGCCGTACGGTTGGTCAATAGTTACGCGGCGGTAGTCGGCGTTAAATTCGTGGCAATCGTCCCGCAGCTTGCCGAGGAAGCGTTTGAGCTGGGCCTGATATTCGGCGCGGACGGTGGCCGGTTCGGTGACGATCGACTGCGAGCCTTCCATATCCACAAACCGCACCGGCCGGTCGAACTCGAAGGCCAGCTCGAGCGGGTCAAGCAGATGAAACAGCGCGAGGTCGTGTTTTTGAAAACGCAGATGCTGCAGCGCGTCGCGCAGTTCGGCACCGTCGCAAAAGCAGTCGGACAAAATGACAACGAGCGCGCGGCGGCGGGCTTTCTCGGCGAGCTCGTGCAGCATCGGAACGAGTTGCGTCCCGCCGGTGGGCTGCGCTTGGCCAAGCGCGTCGAGGATGATTTGCAGGTGGGAGGCGTTGCGGCGCGGCGGGATGTCGGGCGTGGTTTTTTCCGTGACGTGCAGGAGGCCGGCGGCGTCGCCCTGGTTGATGATGAGGTAGCTGAGCGTGGCTGCGAGGCGCTTGGCATAGTCGAGCCGGGTGCCGTGTTCGCCCTCGAAGCCCATCGAGCCGCTGCAGTCGAGCACGACGTAGCAGCGCAAATTGGTCTCGGCCTCGAACTCTTTGAGGTAGTAGCGGTCGGTTCGGGCGAAGACGCGCCAGTCGAGCCGCCGGATGTCGTCGCCGGGGGCGTAGTTTCGGTACTCGGCAAACTCGACGCTGGAGCCTCGGTGCGGGCTGCGGTGGTGGCCGGAGACGCTGCCCTCCATCGGGAACCGCGCGAGCAACGGCTGGCCCATGAGCCGCCCGACGACGTCGGCCTCGATCAGCGGTTGCGCGCTTGGCTCAGGCACTGTCGTCGCGGAATTGGTCGAGCAACTGGTTGACGATGACGGTGCTGCTCATTCCCTCAGCCTGCGCCTGGAAGTTGGTGATGATGCGATGCCGCAGGACAGGGTGGGCGACGGCCTCGAGATCCTCCTGCCGCACGAGGTAGCTGCCCTGCAACACGGCGCGCGCCTTGGCACCGCGAATGAGGTACTGCACGGCGCGCGGCCCGGCGCCCCACGAGATGAGTTTTTTGCAGAAGTCCGGCGCGTCGCCGGAGTCGGGGCGGGTGGCGCGGACGATGTCCACCGCGAGGTCGTAAATGTGATCCGGCACCGGCACGCGCTCGACCAGTTCCTGATATTTCATGATCTGCGCGCCGCTGACTTGGGGGGTGATTTCCCGCGTCGCCGCGCCGGTGGTCTCGCGGGCGATGCGGCGTTCCTCGTCGAGGGTCGGGTACTCGACCTCGATAAAAAACATGAAGCGATCGAGCTGCGCCTCCGGCAGCGAGTAGGTGCCTTCCTGCTCGATGGGGTTTTGCGTGGCGAGCACAAAGAACGGCTCGGGCAGCGGCATGATGCGGCCGGATACGGTGACGTGATGCTCCTGCATCGCCTCGAGCAGCGCGGACTGCGTCTTGGGCGGCGTGCGGTTGATTTCGTCGGCGAGAATAATGTTGGCGAAGATTGGCCCCCTGACGAACTCGAACTCGCGCCGGCCCTCGGCGGTCTCCTGCAAAATGTCGGTGCCGGTGATGTCGGAGGGCATCAGGTCGGGCGTGAACTGGATGCGGTTGAAGTCGAGCGACATCACTTTGGAGAGCGAGTTGACCATGAGCGTCTTGGCCAGGCCGGGCACGCCCATGAGCAGCGCATGGCCTCGCGAGAGGACGCAGATCAGGAGCCGCTCGACGACCTCGTCCTGGCCGATGATGACCTTGGCCATCTCGGCTTTCATGCGGTCGTAGGTCGAGCGCAGCTCGTCGATCACGACGACGTCGCTGTCGCTGGGAGTGTCCGTGTCGTTGTTGGCGGCGGTCGGTTCGGATTCGATAACGGATGCAGATTCTGACATGTGCGAAAAACAGGTAGTGAACGGTTTCAGGTGCGGCGGGTCAACGTTTGATTGGCCGGCGGGCGAACCCGGCGGTGCCACGGCCGAACGAGGTGATGTTGAAAAACTCCCAGCCGTCTTTGCCGAACAGATTCATCTCCTCCTCGAGCGCGACGCGGCTGTCGCCAAAGATCGATTTGTACTCCCACTTGGGCTTGGCCGCCGGTCGCTTGGCCCGGTCGGCAGCGGCGGTTTGCAAGGCGACGAGTTTCTCGAGCAACTTGGCCGTATCGGCGGCGATGGCGGCTTGGCTGTCCGCGGCCTTGGCCTGGGCGGCGAGTTGGACGGCCAGCGATTCGACAGCGGCGTTGAGGTCGCTCAACTGCTTCGTGGCGGTCTTGAGCGACTTGTCCTTGGCGATGGCGCCGCTGGTTTTTTGCAGCTTGGCCAAGTTGCCGGAGACCTTGGCCAAGCCGGCGATCACTTGGTCGAGCCGCTCGAGTACCGGTCCAAGATCGGGCGCAGCGGCGGGGGCGTCGTCCTGCGCTTGGCCAAGCGCGGGCAGGGAGAGGGTGCCGAGGGCCAAGCCAAGGCAAATGAATGTTCGGGTAAATTGTTTCATGTCGTACGAAATCGAGCGGCGGGAGCGTAAGCCAAGCCCCGAGCCGGTGCAAGACCGGCCGAAACAGGCGATTTCGCTGGCCGATCGGGCCGTGACCGTATAAACGGTGCGCGGCCAATGTTCAGGACTCTCAGCCGTTTTTTCGTTTGTCTCCCGTTGTGGTGGGTCATTGCTGCGCACGCTGCGCCGGAGTTGCCGATCTGGGCGGCGGCCAGTTGGCGCAACGACATCGCGACCGTTCGCGCCCACATCGACGCCGGCACGGACATCGACACGGTGGATGACTGGACCGGCAAGACGGCGCTGCACTACGCCGCCGAGTATGGTCACCTCGAGATCACCGAGTTGCTCTTGTCCAACGGCGCGAATGTGAACCGTCGTGACGACGACAAGGCCACGCCGCTGCACTTTGCGACCATGGGTGGTTTTGAAGAGGTGGTCGTGTTGCTGTTGGCCAACGGCGCTGAAGTCAATGCGAGCGACAAGGCTAAAGAGAGGCCGATGGATGGCGCGGTTTTCTTTGGCCATATGAATGTGGTCAACGTCCTTAAAAATCATTTCATCTTAAAAGAATTTACTCTGGAACCAAACTATTTCAGCCTGAAAGTCACCGCTTTTAAGCCTGGTCACTACGGTTTTCTCAAGAAAAAAAAGTTGTTTGGTTCGCGTGAACTCCAGGTCATGTCTTCGGAAGACCTGATTCAATGGCGTACCTCAAAGATTTTCAATACGAGTAAGCCTCCTCTTATTTTTAGTCAAAGACGAACTCGAACTCGCGCTGGCCGTTTCAAAATCAATCACCGGTTCTATCGTGTAGAACCTTATATTAAGCCGTCTTTAAGATCCCCTAATCGAATTGATTTATTCTACGAGACCTTTCAGGCTAATTGGATGTCTCAAACTAATGAATTGTTCAGGGGTAATTTAGACGTCAAAAGTAATAAACTGTTCCAAGGCAACTTTGTGACTAATCCCGGTTTCGAGGTGGTGTCTGAGGGACAACGAGCCCAGAGGATTTATCTTTCTGGTGATGTGACCTATGCGCAGTTTGCCGAATATAACGAGGGCTCCTGGGATGGTGAAACGGACCATTCAGTTTCGATTGCCGTCGGCTGGAGGGAGGAAGGGGTCCACTTAATTGTGGAGGTTGATGACGATATGCATCATCATACCAAGAAAGAGGCTGAAGAGGGAGATGCCGTGCGGGTGCTGTTTACCGATGCCAATCGGGAGGAGGTCATGAGCGAGTACCTGTTCGCCCTGGTGGAACCGTACCTCGGGGATGGAACCCTATATGATAAAAACACGATGGCGAACACCGTCAAAGGCTCGGTGGTGGGGCATACGAAGCAGCTTGCCGGCAAGGGCGAGTTTGACGTGGTGATCCTTCGCACGCAAAAGACGATTTATCCTCACACTGGCACGACCATTTATGAGATGTCGTTTTCGCCTGAAGCAATCGGCTTGGAGAGTCTCCAGAAAAACGTCAAGTTCGGTCTTGGGGTTGCGGTGATTGACAGCGACCCGGATGCACCCGGTCTGCAGGGTTGGTCCGGTTGGGGTCCGGAAAGCGTTGTGCTGGAGACGAACCCCGGTGAAACCGCCTTGATCACGCTGGTTGGCGATCCGGTGGAGGGCGGCGGGGATGGTGATGGGGGCGAGTGAAACTGAGTATTTACCATGAAGTGTACTGGGTGCAAAACGGCCCGGGAAAAACCGGTTGACTTGGCCAGGCGCCACCGCTAAATTCCCGCGCGATGGCAAGTTTGAGCCTACAACTTCTGCTGCTGGGACTGGCGCTACTGGGTAGCGGTCGGGCGGCTGTGGTTTGAACTTGTTACTAAGACTTTCGTCAACCCCGCTGCCAGGAGGCAACGGGGTTTTTTGTTGAACCGTTAAAAGGAAACGAGACATGAAAAAAAACCGGATCATCATTTTCGACACGACACTCCGCGATGGCGAGCAGTGCCCCGGCGCCTCAATGACGCTCCGCGAGAAACTCGAGGTCGCGTGGCAACTCGCCCGGCTGAAGGTGGACGTGATCGAGGGCGGCTTCCCGGTGATCAGCGAGGGCGACTTCACCGCCGTCAACACCATCGCCAGGGAAATCAAGGGGCCGACCATCGCCGGACTCGCCCGCTGCGTGCCCAAGGACATCGAGGCGGCCGGCAAGGCCGTCGCGCCGGCCGGCAAAAAGGCGCGCATCCACGTCTTTCTCGCCACGTCGAAGCTGCACCGCGAATTCAAGCTCGGCAAGGCGCAGAGCCAGATCATCAAGCTCGCCGTCGATGGCGTGAAGCGCGCCCGCAAGCTCGTCGCCGACGTCGAGTTTTCGCCGGAGGACGCTTCCCGCACCGAGCCGGATTTTCTGGTCGAGGTCTGCCAGGCGGCCGTCGATGCCGGTGCGACGACCGTGAACATCCCGGACACGGTCGGCTGGGCCGTGCCGGGGCAGTTCGGTGAATTGATCGGGCACCTGCACGACGCCGTGCCGGAGTTCCAATCCGGCAAGGCGATCATCAGCGTGCATTGCCACAACGACCTCGGCATGGCTGTGGCCAACTCGCTCGCTGCCGTCGAGGCCGGCGCGCGGCAAATTGAGTGCACCGTCAACGGCATCGGCGAACGCGCCGGCAACGCCGCGCTCGAGGAGGTCGTCATGGCGCTCAAGACACGCAACGACGTTTACACCGGCTACACCTGCGGCGTGGCAACAAAGCAAATCGTGAAAGCCTCCAAGCTGGTGGCGCGCATGAGCGGCCTGCCGGTGCAGCGCAGCAAGGCGATCGTCGGCGAGAACGCTTTTGCCCACTCGAGCGGCATTCACCAGGATGGCATTATTAAAAAACGCGAGACGTACGAAATCATGGACCCGCAGGACGTCGGCTGGGGCCAGACAGAATTGCCGCTGACCAAGCACAGCGGCCGGGCCGCGATGGCCATGCGCCTGCGGCACCTTGGCTTCAAGTTGAGCGACGAGGAGATTGCCAACGTCTTCAGCCGGTTCAAAGAGGTCGGTGACAAAAAGAAATTCGTGTACGACGACGACCTCGGCGCATTGGTCGACGGCCAAATGACCAAGGTGCCCGAGACGTGGTCGATGGAATATCTCAACGTCACCAGCGGTAATCACACCGTCCCCACCGCCACTGTGCGCCTGAAAAAAGCCGCCACCGGCCGCTCCAAAAAAGAGACCGTGCTTGAGGACGCCGGCGTCGGCGACGGCCCGGTGGACGCCGCGCTCAAGGCGATCGACCGTCTCACCGAGACACGCGGTCGTCTGAAAGATTACGCCCTCCGCGCCGTGTCGCACGGCAAAGACGCGTTGGGCGAAGTGAGCGTAAAAGTCGATTTCGGCGACGGCGACCTCGTTACCGGCAAGGGGGCGAGCACCGACGTCATCGAGGCCAGCGCCAAGGCTTATTTGAACGCCGTCAACCGCCACCTCAACACCGGCCGCTGCAAAAAGAAGCCCCGCAAAACCAACAGTCAGCCGTAGGGGTCGAAGTTTTGCAGATTCCATTCCTCGACGAGGTCGCTGTCGATTTCGTCGAGGAAGCGTGAGCGTTGCTGCATCGCCTCGCCGCCGGAGCCGTGCATGAAACGCATCAGCGGGTAGCTCAGGTATAGCTCGGTCTTGGCGCGGGTGACGGCGACGTAAAACAGCCGGCGCTCCTCCTCCTCGCCGTCGGGGCTTTCGATCGCGCGTTTCGCCGGGAACAGCCCGTCGCACAGCATCATCACGAACACCACGTCGAACTCCAGCCCCTTGGCCTGGTGAATCGTTGAGAGCCGAATCTGCTCCGGGTCGGCGTTGCTGTCGCGTTTCGTGTCGGTGTCGAGATTGGTCAGCAGAGCCACTTCGCTGAGGAACTCCTCGGTGGTGTTGTATTGTTCGGAGAAACCGGCGACCTGCTCGAGGTCCTCGAGTCGGGTGTAGTAATTCGGAAACTTGTCCTGCAAATAATCCTCGTACCCGGCGGCGACGACCATGCGGATGAGATGCCCCGGCCCCTTGGCCTGTTCGTCGTCGAGTTGGCCAAGCGTCTCGGCGAACTGTTCCCAGCCAAGCGCGGCTTTTTTTGGCGCATGACCGGCGATGTCGCGCAGCGCCTTGGCCAAGCTTGGCTCCTTGGCCAGGCGCGGGGTGAACGCCGCCCACAGCTTGGCCGCCGACTTGGCCCCGACGCCCGGCAGCATCAGCACGATGCGCTTGAAGGCCAACTCGTCGCCGGGGTTGCTCAGGAGCTTCAGGTACGCGGCGACGTCCTTGACGTGCGCCTGCTCGAAAAATCGGATGCCGCTCGTGAGCACGAACGGGATGTTGCGCCGCGTGAACTCCATCTGCAGTTCGAGCGCGTGAAAGTGCGAGCGGTACAGCACGGCCATCCCCTCCATCGGCATGCCCTCGTCGCGCAGTTCGAGCACGCGTTGGGCGATGAATTCCGCCTGCTGGTTGGCGTCGTTGCAGCAGACGAGCGCCGGTTTCATGCCGGAGTCGCGCACCGGCGCGAGCACTTTTTTGAACTGCTGCGTGTTCGCGGCGATGACGGCGTTGGCGCAGTCAAGAATCTCCGGTGTGCTGCGGTAGTTCGTCTCGATCTTGAAAACCTGCGTGTTGTCGTGCCGGTCGGGGAACTCGAGCACGTTGCGGAAGTTCGCGCCGCGCCACGAATAGATGCTCTGCGCGTCGTCGCCGACCGCCATGATGTTGTGGTGCTTACCGCCGAGCAGATCGATCAACTCGCACTGCACCTGGTTCGTGTCCTGATATTCATCGACAAGAATGAACTGGAACCGTGTCTGATACGACTCACGTACCTCTTCGTTTTCGCTCAGCAACCGCAGCCAAAGATTGAGCAGGTCGTCGAAATCCATCACGCCGTTGGCGCGCTTGCGCTTGGTGTAGGCGGCGTGCGCCTGGGCGATCTCGTCGGTGAGCGTGTCAAAATACGAGTAGCGTTCCTCCATCACTTGGCCAAGCGGCAGGCCGGTGCTGAGCGACATCGAGAGGATGTCGCAGACCAAATCCGGCTTGGGGAAGCGCGTCGCCTTCGTGTCGATGCCGGCGTCGGCGATCGCCGCGCTCATCAGGGCCTTGGCATCGTCACGGTCCATGATGGTGAACGACTGCGGGTAGCCGACCGCCTCGGCGTGCCGCCGCAACACCCGATGGCCAACCGAGTGGAACGTCCCGCCCCAAAGCCCCGCCGTGTCGCCGCCGATCAAGTCCTGCACGCGGTTCATCATCTCGCGCGCCGCCTTGTTTGTGAACGTCAGCAACAGGATACGGTCCACCGGGATGCCCTGCTCAAGCAGGTAGGCCACGCGATAAGTCAGCGTGCGCGTCTTGCCCGCGCCGGCACCGGCCAGCACCAGCGCCGGCCCCGGCGGCGCGGAAACAGCGGCAAACTGCTGAGCGTTGAGTTCCGCCTCGTAGTCGATGTTGAGATCGACCGGCACGCGGAATGATTTGAGCGTGTACTCCCTTGGCACGGCCGGTATTCAAGCGGCCAAGCGGCCAAGCGTCGAAGTTATTTTGCCCAAGCGGAGGGTTATGGGGCCAAACTGGTGAACGGCGCCCACGGCAGGTTGCGTAGGACGGCGTAAACGACCATGCCGATCACCAAGCCGATGACCAGCCAGGTGTTCGCGAACAGGGTGTGAAACGGCTTCGGCTGCGTCGTCGAGCGGATGTAGCGGCCAAAGTCAGTCACGCCCATCCCGAGGAGGCACAGGATTCCCGGGTTGAGCCGCGCCGCCTCGAGCACATTGCCGTGAGTCAGCGCATAAAGCGCCCGCGACGACCCACAACCCGGGCACGAATAGCCGGTGGCCAAGTGAAAGGCACACTTGGGGAAGAACGAATGCTTCGTGGGATCGAGGAAAAACAGCGCCACCGCTCCGGCAATTCCGATCAACGCGATGCCGGCGATAAGGGTGATTTGTTTGTGGGACATCAGCGGCAGGGCAGATTCATTGCGATAACGAGCCAATCGCGATCAGCACGCCGACGACGATGGAGAGAAGCAGGAAAAACGACCCGGACAAAATACCGATCCAAGCGTGGGCGGTGCCCTTGACCTCGGGATTTTCCTTCACTCTTCTCAGCCCGATGACGCCCAGAACGATCGCCGGGAAGCAAAGCAGCGGCGGGCACACGATGCAAAACACCCCGACGTAATAGGCGATGAGCGCCGGGGCGTTCTTGTACGGGATCACCGTCGAGACGCCGCCGTCGCCCTGCACAGGTACAGGCGGTGGCGCGGCAAAGGCGGCCTGAAACCCCGGCAGTGTGGCCAGCGGCACCCACTCGCCGGAGCCGTCCACCTCGACGAGCGACTCGCGGGTGCATCGGTTTTGAGCGATCCACTGCTGCAACTCCTCCGTGCTGACCGGCCCGTACTCGCCGCCGTCCGTTCCCTTAATTTTGTATTGCTGGCTCATGGTTTCAACATGTCAAATCTCCACGCCCTGGGAGCGGAGATGCTCCTTCACCTCAGGATCGTTCAGAAAAACCAGCGAGATGATGCCCAGAGTCAGGTTGACCACGTCGCAGTTGATGATGTTGACGATTTGCATGATTGCGATGGTCCTGGCGGAGGCGAAGGCCGGAGCCGGGTTGCTGCCCAGCATCTGGCTACCCTTTATGGTGGCCATGATACCGAGGACTAGCGAATAAATCCAAGGAATCCAAAAACCCACCGTTGCCAAGCCAATGCCAAGGCAGGTCAGGATGGCCAGTATTCCCCCCACCAATGTCATAACGGAGATGGCCTGTATTTTCCCAGGTTTTATCGGTTGGCCTCCGGGAGACGCTGCCGCGAATGGAGCCACCTTGGGTGGAGTGGATGGCACCGGAGACTCCGCTGCTTGGCGACAGATATAGCCAAGCTCCTCGATTTGGTTCAGT
>CAUZVJ010000035.1:0-13524 GCA_963583225.1 Verrucomicrobiia bacterium | reverse complement strand
TTTGAGAAGCTGAGAATTCGGTGAAGAAATGAAAACATGATCCTCGCTTATATCGACCTCCGCCCGTTTCTATTTGTCATTGGCCTTCCCGTTGTCATCTTACTTGCGCTCCTCGGTTGCTGGATCACTAAAGCTAGGATTGTGAAATGGAAAGCGGTATTATTTTCCACAGCTACTTTCGCAGCGCTGTTCGGATTCTTCCTTTACGGTCCTTTTATCGGCCAAACTGAGACGCGAGAGCATATTATGACTTGGGAAATCGAGCCGACTCGAACAAACGGTATTAACGAGCCGAAGGTTATTCTCTCTTTCGTTGAATTCCCTAGCTATTTCATTGGAGGGTATTCAGATGAGATCGCAACCTATCTAAAGAAAAATGGAGAAGAGAAGGTGAATGTTATTTTCGAGATTACTTCGGACTACGGTAAGGTTCGAGGGTACCGCGAGACTGAGATAGCAGGACTAAAAAGTTGGCGATGGATAGATGGCTTCGGAGGGAGCAGTGGATCGCCTGAAAGATCACCGTGGGACTGAAAACGATGAACATCGAACAAGAGGTCGTAGAATGAGGAATTTGTGTCTGATCTAAGTCGCCGACATCATCCGAAAACACGGCGGCAAGACGCGTAAAGAATTGAAAGCTGAAGAATCGATCCACGATGCTGCCAGATTCGGAATAACTGAAGCCATCAAACAACACTTGGATGCTGGCGCGGATGTGAATGCGAAGACTCGGAATGGAACGACTCCTTTGCATAATGCAGCTGTCTATGGTCACAAAGAAGTCGCCGAACTCCTCATCGCCAAAGGTGCGGATGTGAATGCGAAGGATGCCAATGGATGGACTTCCTTGCATACTGCGGCTTTTTACGGTCAAAAGGAAGTCGTCGAACTACTAATCGCAGAAGGTGCGGATGTGAATGCGAAAGATAATGTGGATGTGGGAAAAGGGAATCCTTTGCATCTTGCAGTTGCAAAAGGACACAAGGAAATCGCCGAACTGTTAATCGCCAAAGGTGCGGATGTAAATGCGAAGGATGAAGATGGCGAAACGCCGTTAGATGCTACCTCTGTATTTAACAAAACCGAAACCGCCGACCTCCTCCGCAAACACGGCGGCAAGACGGGTGAAGAATTGAAAGCTGAAGGCAAATGAGGACTGTATCAAGACGAGCTTTTACTCTTATTGAACTTTTGGTAGTAATCGCAATCATAGCGATTCTCGCAGGATTACTTTTGCCAGCTTTGGCAAAAGCGAAATCTCAAGGGAAACGTATCACTTGTAGTTCTAACCTTAGGCAATTGGGTTTATTCTTTTCAATGTACACGGGAGATAACGACTCCCGTTTTCCGGATTGCCGTGAACTAAAGTTGATTCTTCCTGGAGGATATCGGCCTTGGTCTAGTTGGCCCAAATCAGATCCACGTTCCGGGTGGGCGGCTCATGTATTGAAAACATACAACTCTCAACATAAGACATGGATTTGCCCAGCTATCCTCAAAACAACTCTTATAAATTATTCACAATCAAAGCAACATTTTGATATTGGAGAAGAGAAAATGGGTTACTCAACATATTGGATGTGGCGGTTTGACCGACCAGATGATGATATTCCACTTGATAATTTCTGGGGGAAAACAGAAAGCCAGATAATAAGAGATTTGATTCAGGTAAACAACCCATTCATTGGAGTCCCTAGCGGGAGTTCTGATGTGGAATTGATTGTAGATGTTTATTATCCATCAACAATTAAGAGTCTTGCCGAAGAAATTAGGGGTTTCGCGGTGCATTCTGACGGTAGAAACCGATTGATGCTCGACAACCATATCGATTTTAAGCACGATAAAAGAATATTTAAAAACTAATGGCAACCAAAAGGTTACATCTTAGATAGTGTACTTGACTTCGTATTCGGAATTCAGCAGTTTTCGGCTTTCATCTAAGATTTCCATAACGAATATGTTAACAATTCAAATGAATCATATAGAAAAACAAAACGACTCTGTGAGAATCTTGATTTTTAATTGCCTCCGATTAAGTTATTCACTCATTGGCATTGTGGTTGGTTTAATGAGTGCTGAAGGAGCGGGAGGAGATATCAAGATTATTGATGATCAGGCGCTAGCAGAGCCACAGAATCGACCTGGAGACTGGTTGTCTTATGGCTTAACTCAAGCAGAAAATCGATTCAGCCCTTTAAAGCAAATTCATAAAGAAAATATTCATCAACTCGGTCTTGCGTGGTCTAAAAAGTTGGGGACAACCAGAGGTGTTGAGGCTACACCAATAGTTGTTAATGAAGTAATGTATATAAGTCTCCCATGGTCATCAGTAATGGCGATTGACTGTCGCAGTGGAAAGACAATATGGGCGTGGGATCCTCAGGTGGATCGGGCAATATATGGGAGAAGAGCATGCTGTGATGTAGTAAACCGTGGGGTAGCTTTTTATAAGGGGAAGATATTCGTGGGTGTACTTGATGGTCGATTAGTTGCTTTGGATGCTCAGACGGGAAAGCCTGTTTGGGAGAAAGTGACTTTTGATCAAAGTAAAGATTATACAATTACTGGTGCTCCTCGTGTTTTTGACGGTAAAGTGGTTATTGGTAATGGTGGTGCCGAGTATGGAGTTAGAGGGGTAATAACGGCGTATTTTTGCGAAACAGGAAAAATGGCTTGGAGAACCTACACGGTCCCAGGAAACCCTAAACTAGGATTTGAGTCACCAGACATGGAAAAGGCTGCGAAAACGTGGAGCGGGGAGTGGTGGATTGCAGGAGGAGGAGGGACTTGCTGGGATTCATTTGCATATGATCCTGAACTGAAACTATTGTATGTGGGAACAGGTAATGCATCTCCCTGGACTCGCAAAGCTCGCAATAAAATCAAAAATAAACAGGACAATTTGTACCTATCTTCAATATTAGCACTTGATCCTGACAATGGGAGAATCGTTTGGTACTACCAGACAACTCCTGGTGATAATTGGGATTACACAGCGGTTCAGCAAATGATCCTTGCTGAGCTAGAATGGAAGGGCGCACAGAGGAAAGTGCTTATGCAGGCTCCTAAAAACGGCTTCTTTTATGTACTAGATCGAATAACAGGGGAATTATTAGCAGCGGATCCTTATACAAAAATTACTTGGGCTGAAGGTGTCGATTTGAAAACTGGTCGTCCGATAGAAACAGACAATTCCGATTACTCAATCTCCCCAAAAGAAATTAAACCCGGCCCTCATGGTGGGCATAATTGGCAAGCCATGAGTTATAATCCTGACAGAAAATTGGTTTATATTCCGACTATAGAGTCTTCCATGATATACAAGGATGATCCAAACTGGGAATATAAATCAGGGTTTTGGAATGTCGCTGTAGATTTCGACACTGATAATCCGAGCAACTTACACCTTCCACAGGGAGGCCTTATTGCTTGGGATCCGATAAAGCGAAAAAGAGTCTGGGGCGTAAACCATACCAACGAGTATAATGGTGGAACGTTGGCAACCGCTGGTGATCTAATTTTTCAAGGTACTGGAGAGGCAGACTTTATTGCTTACGATGCTAAGTCAGGTAATAAATTGTGGTCTTACTTCACAGGCACAGCGATAATCGCACCGCCTGTAACTTACCATGTTAATGGGCAACAATATGTAAGTGTTCTAGCGGGATGGGGCGGTTCACACGGTCTAAGAAATCCTCCAAGTGGAAAAGCAGCGAAATATTTTCAGGAAGGCATTCTATATACATTCTCTTTAGGGAGCAAAGGCCGCCAGCCAGAATTAGTTAAACACCCAAGGACAAAGCTAACCGGACCTCAAATTAATATTAAGTTGAATCAAGAATATGCAAAAAAAGGAGAAAGCCTTTACAAAAAAATTGCTCTACTTGCCATGGTCTAATTGATGGAAAAGCTGGTATTATCCCTGATTTAGCCACCACACCGCCAGAGATGCATCAAATATGGCATCAAATTGTTAGTGATGGCATTTTGGCAGCAAGTAGGGGAATGCCAGGATTCAAAGACCGTCTAACCAATGAAGAAATATCATTTATCCAACACTTTGTGACTGGAGAATCAATTTCTCTGGCAAAAGAAAACAAGGAGGACAATTAATTTCAAGCGTTGGTTAATTCACTTTCCTTTAATGCTACACGGTAGTGAACTTCAACCAGTTCGCCGGATTCCCAACCATCCACGACCTGTCTGTTTGACGAAAAAACACCAGCACTGAAATGCAGCGAGAAAAACCACGGAGGCGCGGAATCTACCTGGATCACAGCGCCACCACGCCGGTTCGCCCCGAGGTGCTGGAGGCCATGCTGCCGTTCCTGCGGGAGCATCATGGCAACGCCGGGTCGCTGCACCGGTTCGGCCGGAACTGTCGGCGAGCGGTGGAAACAGCACGTGAACAGGTGGCGGCCCTGATCAACGCCGAACCCCGGGATATTCTGTTCACCTCCGGCGGCACCGAGTCGAACAACCTGGCCATCATGGGAATCGTTGAGGCCAGCGACCGGACGGCAAAACGAATGGTCACGACCGCGGTGGAGCATCATGCGGTCCTCCATGCAGGCGAGTCCCTGGCTCACACAAACCGAGTGGACTTGCGGATCGTAGGCGTCGATCAGGATGGACTCGTCGATCCCGATGCGGTCGAGGCGTTTCTGGGAGATGAAACCGCCCTCGTTTCAGTGATGCACGCGAACAACGAAACGGGGGTCATTCAGCCAATCGAGCGAATCGGTGTGCTGTGCCAGGAGCAGGGGGTTCCGTTCCACAGCGACACGGTTCAGTCGGTCGGCAAATTGTCGTTGGATGTCCGGAAAATGCCTCTCGATCTGGCTGCGATATCCGGTCACAAGTTGTACGGCCCCAAGGGGATTGGTGCGCTGTTTGTCAGGAGTGGCACGGGGATCAAGCCGCAGGCGGTTGGGGGCGCCCAGGAGCGGGGCAGACGGGCGGGCACCGAGAACGTGGCCGGGATTGTCGGTTTGGGGTGTGCCTGCGAACTACTCCATGAGGAGTTGCTTAGCGCCTCCAAAAGAATGGAGGTTTTGCGGGACCGCCTGCATGAGGGCATTCTTGCCGCTATTCCTAATGCCGGGATCAACGGTTCCACCGCCCGCCGTCTGCCCAACATTTTGAACGTGGCTTTTGGTGGTTTAGATGGGGAGCGGATGATGTTCGCACTGGATCAGGAGGGTATCGCGGTATCGACGGGTTCCGCCTGCACAGCCGGTTCGCTGGATCCTTCCCACGTTCTCCTAGCGATGGGGCAATCACATGAACACGCTTCCAGTGCGATTCGATTTAGCTTGGGCAGGAACAACACCGAAGAGGAAATTGACCGGGTTATCTCGCTGCTTCCGGGCTTGGTAAAGCAGTTCCTCGAAAAGCCGGATTGACCCCTGACGGGGGATCGTCCGGTTTAAGTCCGGTCAAGGCGTGATCGGTCACCCGAATTATTCGCATAGTTTTTGCAACTCGCGGGAGTAATCATCGGGGGTGTCCATGTCCTGAAGGATGCCTGCATGGTCCACCCGGATTTCAGCAACATCCTCCGGGTGATCGACCAACAGGCCGCGCAGCCCGGTGTCCCCGTAGCGGGTCATGATCGCGTCCCGATAGTTCGTCGAGACCAGAATGGGATGCCCTCGCCGACTCTCAAACAACGGGACAACAATCCCCTTGCCGGTCGTCCTGGAGCTCTCGATGAGTTGGCTTACGACGGCATGGGAGATATCTGGTTGGTCCCCCAGGATGATCATCACGGCATTTGCCTCCAGCGGCACGGTTTTCAGACCGTGGCGGACTGAAGTGATCATACCCCTGGCATACTCGTCGTTGACAACCCGCTGAACCGGGAGGGGCGTCAGTTTGGCGGCAATCTCCCCGGCATCGTGGCCCAACACCACCGTGATACCGCCAAATTCGCACTGCAAGACTTGGGTGACAATATGCTCAATGACGGTATTTCCTCCGTATGGAAGAAGCAGTTTCTGTCTTCCCATCCGCCTGGATTCGCCCGCCGCGAGGATGATGGCATGGATCATTTCAGGAAAAGGACTTGCTCCCGGCATCCAGCGACCCCATGCGGCGCACCCCCACCAACTGCGAGGCGATGCTCAGGGCGATCTCCTCGACACTCTCGGCGCCAATGTTCAATCCCATGGGCGAAACCACCCTGTCGATCTCAGCCTGGGTCGCGGCATTCTCCCGCACAAGGTTGTCCCGGATCAGTTTGCTTTTGCGCCGGCTACCGATCATCCCGATGTAAACCGCGGGAGAGTGGATGCAGCTTTCGAGAACGGCCCGGTCCCGCCGATGTCCCCGGGTAACGATGACAATATAGGTGTCCCCGGTGATGTCCTGTTTGGACATCTCGCCGGCAATATCCCCGCAGATCACACGGCTCGCGTCGGGAATGTTTTCGCGGTTGGCATACAGGGGCCGGTCGTCGATGACCGTGACCTCGAATCCCAGCAGGAATCCCTGATGAGCGGTCGCCCTGCCGATGTGGCCCGCGCCCGCAATAATTAGCTTGGGCACCGGAACCATCGGCACTAGGTAAACCTCAATGGGAGCTTCGTCCTTCTCCCGATCAACCCGCAGGGTGCCCGGGCAGCCGTTCTTGAGGAACTGATGGATGGCGTCCAGCTCAATCCCGATCGGCAGCTTCTCCAGTTTTTGTTGAGGCGCCCAAAAAGCCCGGCCCGGAGTCAGTTCCGGATGACGAATGACCACCGCAAGCAGCCCCTGTTTCCTTTCCTTGCCAGCGGCCACGAATTGCCGGTAAACGTCCCGGTTTTTCTGGACATTCGGATCGACCATGACCCTAACCCGGCCGCCACAGATCAACCCGTCATCCCAGTTGCCAACTTCGTCCAGTTTCAGGTCAAACACCCGGGCCTGGCCCGAGTCGAGCGCCTCGAGCGCGCGCCGCCGCGACTCGGCCTCCAGGCAGCCTCCCCCCAAAGTGCCCCAGATCGAGCCGGTGGCCTCGAAGATGGCCATTGCCCCCGCCTTCTGCGGCGTGGAACCCGAGGACCAAATGACTTCCGCCATGGAAAAGGAACGGCCATTCTCCATCAACTCAAGGGCCTTTTCATAAAGGGCGTAGGGATTCATGTGGCATCAAGTTTCTGCCGATCATTATAAGCCGCCTAATATCATGGTCAAGCGACGGGAGCTTGCTCGAACGCGATTCTAATGAGAAATCAGCCTGTCTGATGCCTCAGGTAGCAGTGGCGTCGTGAAGTTTATTCCGCAAATCAAAGAGCCTTGGGAAAGCGGACCGGCTGCAGCGGTTTTATGCACACGTTAAATTTGTTAAATCCTGATTGACTCGCCGCGAAAATTACCCCACTTTTTTCCAACCTACACGAGATGCAACCCGGCGCGGGGAGGCAACCCTTTGTTTAGGGTGCCATAAAATCAGCGGAGGGATGCCAATGTGGGGTTGGAATCTGATTCAATGACAGCCGACGAAAATACAAACATGCAAGGCAAGGGCCTGTCGCGGCGTGGGTTCCTCAAAGGGGTTGGCGCGGGCGGTGCGGTTGCAACCATTGCGACTGGCTGCTCGACGATCGACCGGGACGGGGCAGTGTCATTGACACCGCGAGGTCCAGAGGAAACGTCGATTACGCTGAATTTAAATGGCCGACGCCGCAAACTGAAAGTGGAGCCGCGCGTGACGCTGCTCGATGCGTTACGCAACCGGCTGGACCTCACCGGCGCCAAGAAGGTGTGCGACCGCGGGACGTGCGGGGCGTGTACGGTGCTGGTGGATGGCGAGCCGGCGTACTCGTGCTCGATGCTCGCGGTGGAGGCCGTGGGGCGGAAAATCACGACCATAGAGGGGCTCGGCACGCCTGAGAAAATGAATGCGGTGCAGAAGGCCTTTGTGGAGAATGACGCGCAGCAGTGCGGGTTCTGCACGCCGGGCTTCGTGGTGGCATGCACGGCGGTTTTGACCAAAAATCCTGACGCCACGCTGGAGGAAGCGCAGGCGGGTTGCGGCGGCAATCTTTGTCGGTGCGGCACGTACGTGGGGATGAACCAGGCGCTGATGGACGCCGCGAAGGAATTGAAAGGAGGCGCGTGATGGCAACTGCAGCATGGCCAGAAAAAAAGGACCGCTCACTAATTGGCAAAAGCATCACCCGGCAGGACGGGCCGGTGAAGGCGACAGGGCGCGCAAAGTATTCGTTCGACATGAACCCGAAGGGTCTCCTATGGGCCAAACCGGCGACCTCGCCGCACGCGCACGCGAAGCTGGTGTCAATTGACACGGCAAAGGCGGAGGCGCTGCCGGGTGTGAAGGGCGTTTGGAAGGACACCGATCTCATTGGCGAGGAGGTGCGGTACATCGGGCAAATCATCGCCTGTGTGGCGGCGGAGTCGGAGGAGATTGCCACCGAGGCTGCGGCGATCGTGGAGGCGAAGTACGAGGTGCTCGAGCATCAGGTAATTGATAATGACATCAAATTTGCCACGGGCCGTGCTTCCGAGCAGGAAGTGGGCAAGGTGGCCGACGGTTTTAAGGAAGCCGATGTCATCATTGAGGGCGACTACGGCGTGCCGGTCATCACCCATTGCTGCATGGAGCCGCACGGGCAGGTGACGGAGGTGCGTGGCGGTGAGCTGTACTCATGGCCGTCCACGCAGAATGTCTCCCGCTGGGCCGACCGGCTCGATGACGCGGTCGGCATCGAACGCGCCAAGATGCACGTGGATTGCCAGTACATGGGCGGCGGCTTTGGCTCCAAGTTCAGTTTCGACAAGTGGGGCATCATCGGCACGCTGCTCTCCAAGCAGACTGGCCGGCCGGTGAAACTGCTGCTGGACCGCGACCTCGAGTTGTCCATCGCCGGAAATAGGCCCTCGGGATACACGCACATCAAGCTGGGCTTGAAGAACGACGGCACCATCACCGGCTTCGAGGGCAGCGTGTGGGGCACGGGCGGCGGCGGCGGTTATCGTTTGCGCGCATTTCCGTATGTGTTCGAGCCGAAGAATCGCAAGACCACGATGAAGGGCATCCGCACCAACCGCGGCGGCCAGCGGGCGTGGCGCGCACCGAGCCATCCGCAGACGTGCCTGCTCACCTTCTCCGCGCTGGAGGACGCGGCGGCCAAGCTGGGCATTGACGCCGCAGCGTTTTACAAAAAGAACCTCAACCTCACCGCACGCCCCGACGTGTACGCCGAGGAACTCGACATCGCCATGAAAATGATTGGCTATGCGAAAAAGGCGCACCTCCGCACCAAGCTCGACGCCGGCCCGGTGAAGCGCGGCCTCGGCATCGCGATGCACACTTGGGGCGGCCTCGGCCATGCCTCCGAATGCCGCGTGACCATCAACCCCGACGGCTCCGTGAAGGCCGAGATTGGCACGCAAGACCTCGGCACCGGCGCGCGTACGGTGGTCAGCATCATCGCCGCCGAGACGCTCGGCCTGCCGCTCGAGGCCATCGATACAAAGATTGGCAAAAACGCCTACCCCGCATCCGGTGGCTCGGGAGGCAGCACCACCACCGGCGGCATTTCCGTTTCCACCCGCATGGCCGCGACCGATGCGCTCAACGAGTTGCTCGGCATCGCCGCCACCAAGCTCGGTGTGGCGGCCGACAAGCTTGAGGCCAAGGGCGGCCGCATCCGCGAGATTGGCAACGCCGCCAAATCCATGAGCTGGACCGACGCCTGCAAAATGCTGCGCACCGGTTCCATCAGCAAGACCGGCGCGAACAACCGCACCGAGGCGCAGAAGGCTGGCCTCATCGACGCGGGCGTCGGCGGCGTGCAAATCGCCGACGTGTCGGTCGATGTCGAGACCGGCGTGGTGACGCTCATCGAGATGGTCGCCGTGCAGGATTGCGGGCTCATCATCGACATGAAAACCTGCGAAAGTCAGGTTTACGGCGGCGTCATCATGGGCATCACCTCGGCTTTGTTCGAGGAGGCACTGTACGACGCCGCAACCGGCCGCATGCTCAACGCCGACATGGAGTTCTACCGCATCGCCGGCATCAAGGACGTCGGCAAGCTGAAAGTGCACATGATGACCGGCGAGAAATACGAGAAGCGCGGCATCATCGGGGTCGGCGAACCGCCGGTCATCGCGCCGGCCGCCGCCATCTCCAACGCCGTCGCCAACGCTATCGGTGTCCGCGTGCCCTATCTGCCCCTGACCCCCGACCACGTGCTGGACGCGCTGGCCTGAACCCGGAGGATTATAAAATGAAATCATTTGAATACGCCACCCCCCGCACGGTCGACGAGGCCGTTGAACAACTCGCCGACAAATGGGGCGAGACCGAGGTGCTCGCCGGCGGCACCGACCTCGTGACCTGCCTCAAGCAGGGCCTCACCGCGCCCACTCGCGTCGTCAGCCTCAAGGCCGTCAAGGGCCTCAAGGGCATTTCGTCCGCCAAGGGCGCGCTGACCATTGGCGCCATGACCACCATGGGCGAACTGGCCGACCACGCCGACGTGCAAAAGCATTTCCCCGCGCTGGCCACCGCCGCCAAGAACATCGCGAGCCCGCAGCTCCTCTCCACCGGCACCGTCGGCGGCGACCTCTGCCAACGCCCGCGCTGCTGGTACTACCGCAACGGCTACGGATTGCTCGCGCAAAAGGACGGCAAGTCCCTCGTCACCGGCGGCGACAACCGTTACCACGCCATCTTCGGCAACAGTGGCAAAGCCAAGTTCGTCAGCGCCAGCAGCCTCGGCCCCGCGCTGATTGCGCTCGGTGCAACCATAAAAACCTCCGCGCGCGAAATCGCCGCCGACAAGTTTTTCCAAACACCCAAAACCGAAAACGAGCGCGAGACGGTTCTGAAGCCAAATGAAATCATCACCGCCATCATCGTGCCGGTGAATGGCGCGAAAAATGCCACGTACGAAATCCGCCACCGCCAAGGGCTCGATTGGCCGTACGTCACCGCAAGTGTCGCCAAGACCAACGGCGGAACCAAAATCGTGCTCGGCCACGTGGCGCCCACGCCGGTGGTCGTCACCGGCAACGACCCCGCCGCTGGCGCCAAGCCCCTCAGCGGCAATGCTTACAAGGTGAAAATGGTGAAGACCGCCGTGAAACGCGCCCTCGCCGCCGCCAGCAACGGAGCCAAAAATTAACCGAGGAACGCCATGAAAAATCCCGAATACCAAATCGAGACCGAACGCAAACCGCACGACCCGCCGTGCAAGTTCCTCCGCAGCAAGGAGATGTTTCACGAGGACGCCGCGGGCGAGGAGGGCGAGTTTGCCAGCGACGTGTTTTGGTGCAGCAAGTCGCAGGAAGCCTTCGGCCCCGACGGCGAGGCGGCCGACAAATGTGATTGCACCGACGCCCGAAAGTGCTACGATGCGCTCTAGGAGTTGATGCCATGAAAAAACTGTTTCTGACCGCCGCCGCCACGATTGCCTTGGCGGCCACCACTTGGGCCGCGCCCATCAGCGGCACTTATCTCGAGGTGCGCTCATGCGACGTCTACACCGGCCCGTGCTTTTCCAATGCCGAGATGGGCTCCAACGGCAAGGAGGCCATCCTCACGTGGTCCATTAAAAAAGGCGCGTGGAACAATATCGACCTCGCCGGACTCAACGTCATCGCGGTCGTCCGCACCAAGGACACGCTCGGCGACATCAAGTACGCCCAACCGCGCGGCAAGACCGTGCTCATCATCGACGCCCGCGCCAACACCGCCCAGCGCGCCGCCCTCGCCGCGTTCGCTAAGGCCCGCGCCGGCAAACTCATCGGCGAGGTGCTTTGCACGCGCGTCGAGAAAATCACCGCCGCCATCGGCGACTGCACCAAGGCCGGCACCTGCGCGAGCGTTAAGGCTGGCAAGCTGGTGAATATTTCCACCCGCTGCTTTTGCTCCGGCGACCATGTCTGCGGCAACGAGTATCTCTATTATCCGCCGCTGACAAAAATCCGCCACGCAACTGCCGCCTTTACGCAGATGTTCGCCTACCAAGGCGACGACCTCGGCATCAAGTGGATCAGCATCGGCCAACGCGGCGCGTACGTCGGCACGTTTTAAAAGTGCCGACGCACGGACTCGCAAGCTCGTCCCTCCAGCGTTTGACTTGAATGGAGGGACGAGCTTGCGAGTCCGTTCAAATTGAAAAACAAAATGCTGAAAATCATTTTCACAATCCTGCTCATCGCCATGCCGCTTGCGGCAGCGGAATTCTCCGTCAAGGTCACCACCACGCCCGTCCCCAAGGACGTCAGCGCCGCCGTCAAGAAGACCCTCGGCAAGGATTGCATCCAACTTTCCATCGGCGGCAAGCCGTGGCTGGAATTCTGGCTACGCGCGCCGTTGCCTTTGAAGGCCAAGCCCGCCAAGCCGGAGAAGGCGCTTGACGCGCTGGCCACCGCCACGTTGATGGGCGTCGTTCGCATCCACAAATCCGGCCGCGACTACCGCGACGACGATCTTTATAAGGGCGTCTTCACCATGCGCTACGGCAAAATCCCAGGCGATGGCAACCACCTCGGCGCTACTGACTACCCGTATTTCGCCGTGCTCATCCCCGCCACCAAAGATCCCAAGCTCGACACATACAAGACGTTCAAGACGATGACCAAGGCCAGCCTCATGGAAACCGCCAGCGAACACCCCATGATATTAAGCCTACGCCCCGCCAAGAAAGCCGCCGCGCAGCCCACCATCATCGAGCCCGCCCCTGAGCACCGCAGCATCCTCCTCGCCGCCAGCGGCGCATTGAAAGACGCCAAGACCGCCATCCCTATCCCACTACAGGTCGTCTTTGAGGGCGTTGGCGAACAGTAATCAATCCACCGGCGCATTCTTCTTTCCCGCCAGTTTCTCCATCAACACCACCGGCTCGCGGCAACACACGCATGGCCCCGGCGCGAGGAATTTGATGACGCAGATGTCGCAGTAATAAAACACATCATGCACCACCCCCTTGCGCACTGACTGGATGAACGTCACCTCCAGCACCTGCGTCCCCGGAAACACACGCCCCTTCACAATCAACTCGCGCCCCCGCAGCCGCCTGTCGTCAAACAACGCCAGCGAACGCTGCGTCTTCAGCAGCGTGAAGAGCTTCCCGTCCGCCGCCTTGAACACCCACACCGGCCCCGCCTTCGTCGAGATGTCCACCTTGTGCTGCTTCTTCAACACGACGTTGAGGTCCACCACCTGCCCGCGTAGTGACACCCCCTTGGGCTCCCCCGCGTCCAGCGTCACCGCCGCTAACAACTGCACGGCTGCGATTGTTATTAGGAGTAAATTTTTCATGGTTGTTCCTTCTGGGCTGCCCCGGTCATTGGCACGAAACGGACCGGTAAAACATGTTCCCGTCGGTAGCCGTCGGGCGTGTGCCGTATAAGCAGTAGTTCCTGACTCCACCTCCCAACGGGGATGATCATCCTTCCTCCGAGCTTAAGTTGATCCAACAGAGGTTGGGGCACTTTTGGCGGGGCAGCCGTGACGATGATCTTGTCGAACGGTGCAGCTTCAGGCCACCCTTTGTATCC